>NZ_JBQDYE010000027.1:0-62203 GCF_052044155.1 Salinisphaera sp. SWV1 | reverse complement strand
CCGTGGAACCTGCATGCACAGGATTTAGCCATGAACCTGGCCGCCTGTGAATGATGGGGTTTGTGGATCGCTTACGTCTTTTCGAAGCGAAGACCGGGCCCGAGCCCAGGTCGTGCAATTCCAGCGTCCTGGGGCCGTTGATCAGTTCTGGCGGGACGTAAGCAATGTCGAAGTCGGGTATCGGCAGTTGCCAGTAGCGCGCTATACAGCCGCAGATCCATTCGCAGATCAAGCTGTGTTTACCGGCATCACGACCTTCGACGAAGTAAGTTGCTCCATCGTCGCCGCGACATATGAACGGATTAGTCCTCGTTTGAGTCGTCCGTTCAATGACTTCGACAATCTCAAGCACTGAAAAGATAGCTCTGGATATCAAAAAACGCACTACGGATACCGCTGAGGGAGCCGAGCTTTTGCCTGGCGTCACGCGTTCCTCCGTAGCGGATACGCAGAAAATCAGGAATGCGTTCTGAAGCCAACTCATTGACGCCGTGCTGTTCGTAAGCTCGCAGAATATAGTTCAGAAACGCTCGCATCTCGGTTTCGTAGCCGGCTAAGCCAGTCTCTCGTGCCCGGTCAGCCCGCTCACGGCGGGCCAGCGGCGCCAGCGTAAAGCGGATATAGGCCAGCACGTCGAAGATATCGCTGTCCGGCGCATCGATCAGCCGGCGCATGTCGTCGAGGCGGTCGTGGTCGTAATCCATTTCCGCCAGGCGTTCGATGAAGGCAGCGCGCTGTTCGGGATCGCTCCAGATATCGCGCAGTTGTTCTTCGGAGTCGATCAGGCCTCGCAGATCGCCGAATAGTTGCTCCATGAACTGCTGGGCAGTGATCGGCGTGCCGTCGTGCGACCAGTAGCTGGTGGTGGCGAGATAGCGGATGTTGCGGGCCTTGCCGTCGGCCAGTTTTACGACAATCTTTTCGGGCGGCTCGTCCTCGCCGCCGTCGTAGGTGTCGCCTTCTTCATCGACACCGCCGGGAGGCGTTGGCTCGGGCGCGTTCGGATAAGGCTGCGGGTGCGGCTCGGGTAGCTCCGGCGGCTCCGGCTCGCCGTCCCATTCCGGGTCCTTGAAGTGCTCGTGCGCCTTCACGAAATCGTAGACGGTAAAGAAATATTTGCCGTCGAACACGCGCGTGCCACGGCCGATGGTCTGCTTGAACTCGATCATCGAGCGGATCGGCCGCATCAGCACGATGTGGCGCACGTTGAGCGCGTCCACGCCGGTAGAGAGTTTTTGCGACGTGGTGAGAATCGTCGGCAGCGTCTTCTCGTTGTCCTGGAACTGGCGCAGGAAGGTTTCGCCGGCCGCGCCGTCGTCTGCGGTCACGCGAACGCAATAGTCCGGCGGCTGATGCGTCGCCACTTGGTTGATGTAGTCGCGCACCCGGGCGGCGTGGGCCTGCGTGGCACAGAACACCAGCGTCTTCTGGCGCGGGTCGATCTCGGCCATGAATTGTTCAACGCGGCTCTTCTCTCGTTCTTCGATCTCGATCTTCGTATTGAAGTCGGCTTCGGTATACAGCCGGTCGTAGTCGATCTCGCCGGCCAGCACTTCGTCCTCGCCGGAGAACGAATAAGTATCCAGCGTGCTCGCCATCTGGCGCACCTAGAACGGCGTGAGATAACCGTCGTTGATGCCCTCCTTGAGCGAATAGCTATACAGCGGCTCGCCGAAATAGCCGTAGGTATCGACGTTGGCATCCCGCTTTGGCGTGGCCGTCAGGCCGAGCTGTACGGCGGGCGAGAAATGTTCGAGGATCGCGCGCCACTGGCTTTCATCCCGCGCGCCGCCGCGGTGGCATTCGTCGATCACGATGAAATCGAAGAAATCCGCCGGATAGCCCTCGAACGTGAACTCGCGCTCGGCGTCTGTTTTCCCTTCCGTCATGAAGGTCTGGAAGATCGTGAAGAATACGCTCGCGTTCTTCGGCAGCTTGCCCTGCTTACGAATCTCATCCGGGCTGATGCGGCAGAGCGCATCGGCGGGGAAGGCGGAGAACGCATTGAACGCCTGATCCGCCAGGAAGTTGCGATCCGCCAGAAACAGTATCCGCGGTCGCCGCGTCGGCTCGCCCGACAGATTCCAACTCGCCTGAAACAGCGTTCACGCGATCTGGAAGGCGATGCCTGTCTTGCCCGTGCCGGTAGCCAGCGTCAGCAACATGCGCGACCGGCCCTGGGCGATGGCTTCCAGCACGGCGGTGATCGCATTGTGCTGGTAATAGCGCGGTTGCCACTTGCCGCCGCCAGTCTCGAACGGTACATCGCCGAAGCGATCGCGCCAGTCGTTGTGCTGAGGAAAACAGCGATCCCAAAGCGCTTGCGGCGAGGGGAACGGCAATTCCAGATCGCCTTCCGCGCCGGTTGCCATATCCACGCCGTACCAGCGCAGCCCGTTGGTGGCATAAGCAAAGCGTGTCTTGAGGCGCTCTGCGTATTCCTTCGCCTGTGCCAGCCCTTCCGTATAACCTAGCCCGGCGCGCTTGGCCTCGATCACCGCCAGCTTGCGGCCTTGCAAGCTGAGCACGTAATCCGCTTTCAGCGGATTGATTCGCCCGGCCGTCGTGATACGGCCTTTGGCGATCTCCTCGCGGGCGACGCGGCTACCGTCGGCGACACCCCAGCCCGCGTCCTGAAGCACGGGGTCGATACGATTGGCGCGGGTGTCCGCTTCTGTTTCCTGCATGGAATGGTCAACCCCCCAGGTTGGCCGATATCACGGGCGCGTCACGTGGCCACGCTTTTAGCCGATGAGCTTGTCGTACTCGGCGTGCGTCCCGATCCAGAACCACGCCACGCCATCCGGTACTTCAACGCCGAGCGCTCGGTAGCGAATACCAACGCGTACCGAGCGAAAACGGCCAATCTGCTTGAAACGCAGCGACGGATGCCGCGGGTCTTCTTTTAACAACGCGTAATTCTTGTCCGCCTTTCTCTGGACCGATTCGGGCAACTGCTCATAGCACGTCCAGAAGGCCGGCGTTGCGAAATGCTTCAAAGCGGCTTGATGTGGCCACTTTTGTGGTCCGCAATGGCCGCGTCTGCCAGCGCGTCCAGTTTTCCGGAGCTCGCATCGGCTTCGATCTGAGCATCCCACTTTCGTGCATCGAATGCATCGAACCATTCACGGAACCGACGTAGCTCCGAGTCCGGCAGGTTCTTCACCGCTCTTTCGATTTCTTCGACTTGGGACATGGCGTGCTCCGATCCTCTCGATGTGATCGATTCTAACGCGGTAGGGCTTGAGCGGCGACCTGATATGCGCTGCTGGATTGCAAAGGTCTGGCGTCGAATCGGCCGAGGTTTCGCGCTGCAGCGCGAGTCACTTATCTTGCTTGCCCAAGATGAGTAACCAACAGAAGAGCCCCCTGTCTTGCCGATGCCCTGCGCGGCTCCGGCCGAAAGAGGACGGCCGGAAACTCGCTGCGCTCAAACATCCGGCCGTCTTTTTCTCTTTCGGCTTCCACCGCTCGGCGCTGCGCCCAAGGGAGCGAATACAGACAAAGCGATCGAGTCGACTCGTGGCTCTCGCCTGTATTCGGCCCCGTGGCGTAGCGACGGAGACGCGCAGCGGTGAAGGGTGTCCGATGCACAGCATCGGTGCGGCCAGCCTGTCTGAGTGGCGCCAAAGCGGTGCGAGTTCTGGCCGCATCCCTTCGACGTGGGCATCGGAGTATCGCCCCGAGAGGCAGAGCAGGGCCTTCCCGCAGCTAAGCCGTGGGATGCGACCCTCGGCGGGGCGAACCGTGCGAGTCGCACCATCGGCGCTCATGCCGAACGCCGGCGGTCGCATCCCAGCTACGCCGGGAAGGCCCTGCTCCTCGCCTCGTACGGCACCGGCGTAGCCGGCGCAAGAGCGGGTGTCCTTATTTGGGCTTACCGTTTGTTGGACAAGCAACAAAGGGTAAGTCGCGCATCAGCGCGAAACCTTAGCTCGATTAAGCTCGAAAATGTATCTGACCCCTTTTGCGTGACCCCTTTTGCGCCCGCTTGTCGTGTCGGCCGCCCGTGAATGTGGGTAGCTCCCGGGCGCCCTTTAATCGGCTGGAACAGCGTATAGCTCGCCCGATCGGCCTCGGGGCGGTCGCGCAGCAACTGGCTGAGTTCCCGGGCGCCGATCCGAGTGAGGGCCGCGTATTCGGCATCAGGTCACGACGCGGAAGAGGTTTCTGCGGCCATGCATGTCTCGCGATGACGTCGTGGGAATGTCAGTCTATTGGCGATAAACGAAACAGGCGATTCGTGTCCTCGGTTTGGCGCCTGAAATGGGGGGAACCAATTCGGCAGGCCTTTCATACGGACTTTTAGGTGCGACGAAAACCGGCCTGAATCGGCACCAGCGCGGCGGCGGCCTCGTTTGGGTCGAATTGGGTCGGGTCGAAGTCGGAACCGATCGCTTCGAGCAGCATTTCGCCGTGCTCGTCCGCATGGCCGGCGAGGGCGGCCTTGAATGCCTCGTAACCGGGAATGCCGCCGATATCCTCGGGCGGACAGGCCATGGCGCCGTCCAGCAGGCGAGGGCACGGGTTGGTGTTTTCCAGCCCGATTTGTTCGACGATGATCCGGTGTTCCCATCCGTCGCCGAAGTCGTAGAGATAGTGGAATTCGTTCTTCTTCAATCGCGCTACCAGCGTTTGCAGCTTCAGATTGGCCGCTTGCGCGACGTCATCCATGCCGGGAACACCGAACGGGTCAGGTTCGCCATAGCGACGCCCTTCACACTCGAATTCATAGAGGTGGTCATCTTCCCAGCCCATGACGAGCTGGATGACGTCGTGCAGGCGGCGCAGGTTGATCTATGCCGGGACGAGCACACGTCGCCAGACGAGCGGGTCGGTGTGCAACAGCTCGATGCGAAGAACGATGTCGGTCATGCCAGGCTCCGGCAATCGATAGCGGATTCCAGTGATGCCATTAGACAGCGGTCGGCACGGTTATTACTGGCCGGGCGCCCCATTTTTTTATTGGCCGGATCGGAATCGGCGCCAGGCAATAGGCGAGTGACCGCTGTGTATCCGCCACATAAAGAAGGCGGCTTGCGCCCATGGTGGTGTAAAGCCCACAGGTCTGTCATGCCCCGGGTCGGCGATTGATCGGGCCTGTGCGATGCGCTTCGTCCGGGCACTTGATGGCACGCCGCTTGCGACGCCTACGACGAAAGTTGTTGAACAATAGTCTTTCTGGATTGTTCAACAATTGCTAGATTCGATCGTGGGCTTTCCGGCTCGCCTATTCCCACTGGAGTGACACATGGCAGATGCGCTTTCGAACGGCCGGATGATGTCCGGGGCCAGGCGGACGGCGATGCTGGGCGCGGTGTTCCTGATGGCCACGAGCGCCATCGGGCCCGGGTTCATTACCCAGACCACGGTGTTCACGGTGCAGATGGGCGCGGCGTTCGCGTTCGCCATTCTCGTGTCGACGCTGCTGGATATTGCGGTGCAGCTCAATGTCTGGCGTGTGGTCGGCGTGTCGGGGCTGCGTACGCAGGAGCTCGGCAACCGGGTGGCGCCGGGGTTGGGCTGGTTTTTGTCGGCGCTGGTTTTTCTTGGCGGGGTGGTGTTCAACGTCGGCAACATCGCCGGTGCCGGGCTGGGCGCGAACGCCATGCTCGGCGTGGACCCGAAGATCGGCGGTGTGGTCTCGGCGGCGATCGCGGTGGGCATTTTCTCGATCCGCAAGGCTGGCGTGGCCTTGGATCGGGTGGTGATGGTACTTGGCGTGGTGATGATCGCGCTGATGCTGTATGTGACATTCGTGTCCAGCCCGCCACTCGGGGCTGCGCTTGTGAACACAGTGCTGCCGGGCCAGATCAATTTTCTGGTGATCACGACACTGGTCGGCGGCACGGTCGGCGGTTACATCACCTATGCCGGGGCGCACCGGCTACTGGATTCGGGCGCAAAGGGCCCCGAGTACGCGGGCGAGATCGCCAGGAGTTCGGTGCTGAGCATCGTCATTACGGCCGTGATGCGGGCGTTGTTGTTCCTGGCGATTCTGGGCGTGGTGGCGGGCGGTGCGCATATCGCCGGCGAGAACATGGCGGCGGATGCCTTCAAAGCGGCGGCCGGCGACATCGGCATGCGCGTGTTCGGCGTGGTGTTGTGGGCGGCGGCGCTCACTTCGGTGGTTGGTGCGGCGTTTACGTCGGTATCGTTCATCACGCTGTCGAGCACCGCGCCGCGCACGCGCCAGTGGGTCACGGTCGTGTTCATCGTCTGCTGTGCCGCGATCTACGCCGCGCTCGGGCAGGCGCCGCAGGTGCTGTTGATCTTCGCCGGCGCCTTCAATGGGCTGATCCTGCCGGTGGGCTTCGGGCTGCTGCTGTGGGTGGCCTGGCGTCGGCCCGATCTGCTTGGCGGTTACGCGTATCCGCGTTGGCTGCTTGTTATCGGTGCGGTGGCCTGGTTGCTCACGGTGTTTCTGGGTATCAGTTCGCTTGGCGGGCTGGCCAGGCTGGCTGGCTAAGGGTGTGCCTGATCGTCGCGTCTTGGCTGATCGACGGTGTGTTCGTCAGGGAGCGGCGTTCTGGTTCTAACCACGAGGCGACCAAAACCTCGTTTTCGCACTGATGTGCGAGTCACCTTTCTTGCTTGCCCAAGAAAGGTAACCGAAAGAAGGGCACCCGACACGGCGCCGGCTAGCGCCGGTTCACTGCGATGCTCGCGACGACGGGATGCCGTCTGAACTCGGGCCGCTTTGGCGGCCCTCAAACATGCAGACCGCACCGGCGCTGTGCGCCGGATACCCGGCGCCACTGCGCTTCTCGTCGCCGCGTAACGGGACTGAATGCAGACGAGCTACTCGCAGGCTTGCGCAGTAGTGCGACACATCCGGCTGAATCGAGCGCGTGATTCGTTTCACGCCGCAAAGCTAGGCGTTATCTTCCAGATGCCCGAGCAGTTCGGCTTCGGCGGCGTCGAGGTAGTGCCGCAGGCGCTCGGCGGCGTCCTGCCGCCGGCCGGCGCGTAGCAGGGCGACCAGTTCGCCGTTGCGTTCGACGTAATGGCTGTGGAAGTCGGGCATGGACGCCATCGCGTGGAAGATCAGGCGCATTTCGGCCAGCACGCGTTCCATGAGCCGTTCGAGCGTGCGGCTGCCGGTGAGCGTGACGATCGCCTTGTGCAGCGCCTGGTTGGCGTCGGCCATGGCGGTGATGTCGCCGGCATCGCGGGCACGGCACGCCTGATCGATGATCGCCGCCATATGCGCGAGCGCGTCTTCGCTCGGCCGGCCCCAGAGCACCGCGCCGGGTTCGATTGCACGGCGCACGTTGTAGATTTCGCGCACGTCGTCCGGCCCGGGTGCTGCGACGAACACGCCGCGGTTGGGGATGCGCCGCACGATGGATTCGGCCGCCAGCATGGTGAAGGCTTCGCGCAGCGTGTTGCGCGAAACCCCCAGCGCGGTCGCCAGCGCCTGTTCGGACAGCCGGGAACCCGGCTTGAGCTGCCCATCGGCGATTCGCGTGCGCAGGATGCCCGCAACCCAGGCGCCCGTGTGGGCGTGTTCGGCCCGCGGTTGGTCGTTGATCGTGACTGGTGTGCTGTCGCGCAAATTCATGGTCCTGTTTCGGCGTTCTGGCGGCGAAAGCGCGATGCTACTCGATGCGGCCCAGCGCCTCGCCGTTGGTCACGTGATCGCCAGGCTGTTGTTCGCCGCGTGAAAACCGCCCGGCGCGCGGGGCGGCGACGGTGGTTTCCATTTTCATGGCTTCGAGCACGGCCAGCGCATCGCCGGAGGCGACTTCGGCGCCGTCTTCGACCACCCATTTCACGAGATTGCCGCTGATGGAGGCGACGACCTGCGATTCGTCGGCCGCGTCCTCGCCGGCGTCCGGCGCCCCGCTCGCCGCGCCGTGCTGGCCGGGATGCATCAGGGCCGCATAGAGCGCGGCCGGCAGGCCGAGCTGTACCGCGCGGCCATCGACATCGATCGTCAGTTTTTGTCGCGTGCCCTCCGGCGTGGCGGCCGCCAGCTCCGGCGACGCCGCCAGCCGCTGCCTGAATTCGGTCTCGATCCAGCTTGTGTGGACGCCGAAGGTGTGGGCATCGGTGAACGCCGGCTCGTTGAGCACGGCGCGATGAAAGGGCACGACGGTCGGCAGGCCTTTGATCACGAGCTCGTCCAGCGCGGCCCGGGCGCGGGCGAGCGCCTGCGGGCGCGTCTCACCATGCACAATCAGCTTGGCCAGCAGCGAGTCGAAGGTCTCCGGCACCACCGAGCCCGAGCGCACGCCGGTGTCAACGCGAACGCCGTGGCCGGTCGGTGCTTCGAAAGTTTCAACCGTGCCCGGGAACGGCAGGAATCCGCGCGCCGGGTCTTCGGCGTTGAGACGGAATTCGAAGGCGTGGCCGGTCGGTTCGGGGTCCTCGGTCACGCGCAGCGCCTGGCCGTCGGCGATACGAAACTGTTCGATCACCAGATCGATGCCGCTGGTGGCCTCGGTGACCGGATGCTCGACCTGAAGGCGGGTATTGACTTCGAGAAAGGAGATTTCGCCCTCGTGGCCGACCAGGTATTCGACGGTACCGGCCCCGGTATAACCCGCCTCGCGGCAGATCGCCTTGGCCGAGCGATGGATTTCGGCGCGCTGTGCATCGGTGAGAAACGGCGCCGGGGCTTCCTCGACCAGCTTCTGGTTGCGCCGTTGCAGCGAGCAGTCGCGCGTGCCGACGACGATGATATGGCCGTGGGTGTCGGCCAGGATCTGCGCTTCGACGTGGCGCGGCTTGTCGAGAAAGCGTTCCACAAAGCATTCGCCGCGGCCGAAGGCCGTCTTGCCCTCGCGCACCGCCGAATCGAAGGCGTCCTCGATATCCTCGGCGCGGCGCACGATCTTCATGCCGCGTCCGCCGCCGCCGAAGGCCGCCTTGATGATAATCGGCAGCCCGTGCGCCTCGGCGAATTCGCGCACCGCATCGGCATCGTCGATCGGCCCGTTCGAGCCCGGCACCAGCGGTGCGCCGGCGGCGACCGCGATTTCGCGCGCGGTGACCTTGTTGCCGAGATCGCGAATCGCCTGTGGCGACGGCCCGATCCAGATCAGCCCGGCATCCATGACCGCCTGGGCGAAATCCGCGTTCTCGGAGAGAAAGCCGTAGCCCGGGTGTACCGCATCCGCGCCGGCGTGTTCAGCGACGTCCAGCAGTTTGTCGATACTCAGATACGTCTGTTCGCCGGTGGTCCCCTCGAGGCCGTAGGCGGCATCGGCCAGACGCACGTGCAGCGCATCGGCGTCGTTGTCGGCATAGACGGCCACCGAGGCGAGCTCGGCATCGCGGCAGGCCCGCACGATACGTACGGCGATTTCGCCGCGGTTGGCGATCAGCACTTTCTTCATGGCGATTCCTCGGCCGGCGGCCGGCCGTCGTCCTGGTCGTCTTCGATCGGCGCCAGCGTGTCTGGATCGACCACCGCGAAGCGCACGGCCTCGCCCGGCGCGATCTGGGCGGCGAGGGGCAGGTCTTCGGCGATGACCACGGCGATCACGGGATAGCCGCCCGTGACCGGATGATCCTTCAGAAACAGCACGGGCAGGCCCGACGGCGGTATCTGCAGGGCGCCGGGCACCGTGCCCTCGCTCGGGAGTTCGCCGTCGCGGTCGCGTTCGAGCGCGGCGGCGTCGTTGTCGGTGTCCAGATTCAGGCGTACGCCGATACGGTTGGACTGCTCGGTCGCGCGCCAGCGCTGGCGGGTGAAGCGCGCCCGGGTCGCCGGGCTGAACCAGTCGTCCCTGGGGCCGAGGACGACGCGCAGCACGAGGGTGTTGTCTTCGTCGCGCTCGGCGAGGGTCGTGGGTTCGGGCGCGCCGACGATATGCGATGGTCCGGCGGCCCCGACCGGCAGCACGCGGCCGGCGGCCAGCGGTTCGGGCCCGATGCCGGACAGGGCATCGTGCGAACGGCTACCCAGCACCGCCGGTACATCGAGCCCGCCGCGCGCGGCGAGATAACTGCGCAGGCCTCGTTGCGGCGTGGCCAGCGTCAGCGTTTCGCCATCGTGCAGGGCGAACGGCGCCCGCAGCGGCGCGGTGCGCGGGCCGCGTTCGCTGTCGATCGTGGCCTGAGTGTCGGCCCCGGTCCGGGCCAGCGTCAGATCGCCGTGGGCGCGGATCGTCAGTCCGCCCAGCAGGGTTTCGATCACCGCGTCGTCGGCCGGGTTGCCGACCAGCCGGTTGGCCTGGCGCGCCGCGGTTTCGTCGGCCGCTCCCGAGACCGATACGCCGAGATGGCTCAGCCCGGGCCGACCGAGATCCTCGATCAGCGACTGCAGGCCGGGGTCCACGATCTCGAGGGCCGGTTCGGCGACGGTGTCCGGTGCATCCGCGCGGGCCGTGGCCTCGTTACCCTGTTCGCGCTGCAGGCGGTCGACGGCTTTGTAGCGCACGAGATCGCCGGCCTGGATCAATGCCGGTTCCTCGCGCTCGATATCCCAGACGCGCGCATCGGTCCGGCCGATCAGCTGCCAGCCGCCGGGCGAGCGGCGCGGATACACGGCGCTGAACGGGCCGGCCAGGGCCACCGAGCCGGCCGGTACGGCGGTACGCGGCGAATCGCGGCGCGGCACATCGAGCGTGTCGTCCTCGGCGGCGAGATAGACGAAGCCCGGGGCGAAGCCGCTGAAGGCGGCGCGCCAGGTCTGGCGCGTATGGGCTTCGATCACGCCGTCCACCCCAAGCCCGGTCAGTTCGGCCACGGTTTCCAGATCCTCGCCGTCGTAGACCACCTCGATCTCGACGGTCTTGCCGTCGGTTTGCTCGATCGGCGGGGCGTGGATGTCGTGCACGGCGGCGTGGGCCCGGGCCGCGTTGCGATGCGAGTCGCACTTGATCAGCAGCGTCTTCGCCGCCGGCACGAGATCGATCTGTCCGGGCAGGGGGTGATCGAGCAGATACGCATGCAGGGCAAGCACCTCGTCCAGCGTGTCCCGCTCGACCATCACGGCCCGGCTGCCGACCCAGCGTATGGGGCCGCCGCTCATACGAAGCTGCGGATCTCGATTCCGGCGTCTTCCAGCGCGCGACGCACGGCCGCCGCGGTCGCCACGGCATGCGGGTTGTCGCCGTGCACGCAGATGCTGGCCGCGTCGACGTGGATTTCGGTGCCGTCTCGCGCGATCAGCACGCCCGCCTTCGCCAGCCGGATCATGTTGGCAGTGATGGTGTCGTTGTCCTCCAGCACTGCGTCTTTCTCGCGCCGCGAGACCAGCGTGCCGTCGGCGTTGTAGGCGCGGTCGGCGAAGGCTTCGACGATGCCGCGCAGGCCTTGACTCTCGGCTTTCTTGAGTACCACGGCACCCGGCAGACCGAGCACCGGCAGGCTATCGTCGTAGGCCTGGATCGCGTCGACGACGGCCTGGGCGTGCGCCTCGTGGGCCACGACGGCGTTGTAGAGCGCGCCGTGCGGCTTGACGTAGCGCACGCGTGCCCCGGCGGCCCGGGCGAATGCGTCCAGCGCGCCGATCTGGTAGAGAATATCGTCGGCGAGTTCGCTTGCCGTGCAGTCGAGAAAGCGGCGGCCAAAGCCCGCGAGATCGCGATAGGACACGTGCGCGCCGATGGTCACGCCCGCGGCGACCGCGTCGCGACAGGTTTGGGCGAGCGTGGACGGGTCGCCGGCATGAAAGCCACAGGCCACATTGGCACTGGAAACCGACTCGAAGATCGCGGCATCGTCGCCAAGGTGCCAGCGGCCGAAGGATTCGCCCACGTCGCTGTTGATGTCGATGGCCGTCATCGCGAATAGCCTCTGGTGCGGTATCTTGCTAAACCATGCCTCAGCGCCTTAGATTGTTCAACAATCACGCGCCGCCCGGCGCCGGGATATTTTCAAGCGGTGCCAGTGGAGCAGGCAATGGACGATCAACGCGATACCGGATCGAACGCCCCTTACGCGGACTGGTCGCCCCAGGCCGCGCGCGACGCATTCCGCGGCGGCTTGTCACCGCAGACGTCGCCGTTTTGCCACGGTTATGCACAGGCCAATCTGATCATCGTACCGGCATCGCAGGCGTTCGATGTGCTGCTGTTCGCCCAGCGCAATCCCAAGCCCTGTCCCTTGCTCGGTGTGCTGGAGGCCGGGCAAGTCGACGGATCCCTGCTGCCGGGCGGCGATATCCGTACCGACCTGCCGCGCTACACCGTCTACGAGGACGGCGTGAAAACCGCGGAGCCAACCGACATCCGCGACCTGTGGCGCGATGATTTCGTCACCTTCATCATCGGCTGCAGCTTCACTTTCGAAGCCGCGCTAATGGCCGAGGGCATCCGCATGGCGCATATCGATCAGGGCGTGAACGTGCCGATGTACCGAACGGCACGCCGCTGCACGCCGGCCGGCACCATGGACGGGCCGCTGGTGGTCTCGATGCGGCCGATCCCGGCCGGGCAAGTGGCCGACGCCGTGCGCGTGACCTCGCGCTACCCGTCGGTCCATGGCGCGCCGGTGCATGTCGGCAATCCGCACGAGCTCGGCATCGATGATCTTTCGCGGCCCGATTTCGGCGAACCAGTGACGATTGCCGAAGGCCATATCCCGGTGTTCTGGGCCTGCGGCGTCACGCCCCAGGCGGCGGTGATGGAAACCCGCCCCGCGATCGCCATCGGCCACGCGCCCGGTCATATGCTGATCACCGACGCACCGGATCGCGCCTATCTGATTCCGTAGTACCGAGCCCAGCACACGCGGTTCGCGATGCGCTATGGTCCGCCGGTATCACCGTCGACGCCGATTGATCGGTGCCGGGACGAGCCCACCCAATGATGCTATTCGACGGTGGTCAGCATGTGCATCACCAGCCGGATCATCACATCCTTATTGGCCGGGTCGGACTCGGCGACGAGCAATGTGAGCGCGGCCAGGCCGACGTCGTTGATGAGGACATTGCCGTTGTCGTCCAGCAGCCGATTGTTGCGATACAGAAAATCGACGAACAGGAATGCTGCACTGCGCTTGTTGCCATCGGCGAACGGGTGGTTCTTGATCACAAAGTAGAGCAGGTGGGCGGCCTTGGCTTCGATGGTGGGATAGGCGGGTTCGCCGAATACGCTTTGATCCAGATTGGTCAATAGGGCGTCGAAGCCGTCGCCTCGCTCGCGTGCGAAAAGATCGGTGGCTTCGCCGCGCTCGATGAGATCGGCCTTGAGATCGGCAAGCGCCTTGCGCGCCTCGGCCAGGCTCGGCAGGCGCCCGCCGGTCTCGGCTCGTGGTTCGGTGAGCAGGCCTTCGTCGTAGCGCTGCAGCAGCAGAAAGGTTTGCGCGTAGCGGGTCGCGATATCGACCAGGCCGCGGCCTGTTGTGGCATCGAGCGCTGGGCTTTGGGCGGTCTGCCGCAGCAGCCGCATCGCGGCGTCGAGTTCCTGCGCATTCGTTTCGAAGCGCTGTCGCGCGAGCGTCCAGCCTTGTACAAGGTGTTCGCGCAATACGCGCGTTGCCCATTGGCGGAACTGCACGGCGCGCTTGGAATTGACGCGGTAGCCGACCGAGATGATGGCGTCGAGGTTGTAGTGTCGGATCTCTCGCCGGACCCGGCGTTTGCCTTCCTGGCGAACTACTAAGAAATCCTTAGTAGTTGCCGATGCCGCCAGTTCGCCGTCGGCGTATATGTTTTGCAGATGCATCAGCACGTTTTCCGGTGAGGTGCCGAATACCTCGCCCATCTGCCGTTGTGTCAGCCAAACCGTTTCTTGCGATGTGTCCAGTCGAACTTCGACGGATTTGTCATCGTCTTGATAGATCAGCAGCGGCGCTTGTTTGTTATCACTCATTCGCAGACGGCTCGCCCGAATAATTCACCCCACGACCCAGTTCGCAGCAAAACCCGCCACAATGCAATCGGCTGTTCCGGTTTACCGAACCGGAATCACTGTCAACGATCGCACCCCCTGGGCACCGCGTACCAGCACGCCCTCGATATCCGCCGTGGCCGATGGGCCGGTGTGGAAAACCGTGTAGCGGGCGGTTTTGTAGTCGTCGCGCCGGTAGGCCCGGTGCAGGTTGGTCTCGATCGCGGCCGGGTCGAGCAGGACGACGAGGTGCTGGGCGAGATAGGCCACGGCGTTGACGGTGAGTTCGGCTTCGGTGAAGCACACGCTGCCGGTTTCGGCCACACCGAAGCGCGCGCGCAGCACGGCAACATCGATGTCGTGCAGCGACGCTGGGGTGTCGTCGGCGCGGACGGGGCGGTTGCCTTTAATCTCGCCTACGTTGGAGGCGATGATGCTGTTGGCGTCGAGCCGGTCGGCCAGTACCCGGCGCAGGGTGGCCGCAAGGGACTCGCCGGGTTCCGGCTCGGCCCAGGCGCCGCCCATTTTTTCCAGCACGTCGATGAAGCGGGCCTGCAGGCCGGCCGTATCGCTCGGGTAATCGCCGTCGTAGTTCGGCACATCCGGCGCGGCGGCCGCGAATTTCGGCTTGTTGGCACGAATGTCGGCCAGGATTTCGTTGCGGCCTCTCATTCGCTGTCTCCGGTGGCGGCTTCTTCTTTTTTCAGACGATGCTTGCGATACCAGTCATGGAAGCTGCCCTCGGCCGGCACTTCGGGCAGATCGCGGACCTGGCCCCAGGCATTGAGCTTGTTGTAGAGCGCCCAGTCGGGGAGGTGTTTGAGCGCCGAATGGGCGGATTTGATCGCCGTACGGTAGGCACGCGGCGAAGCCAGCGTACGCCCGGCAGCGGCGAGCGTGGATTTCTTGGTCCACGGGATCATGTCGTCCTCGGCCAGCACCTGGCGCCATTCGAAGATCTGCTCGTGGATGTTGATCTTGACCGGGCAGACATTGGTGCAGCTGCCGTTGAGCGTCGAGGCGAACGGCAGGTTCGAATAGCGATACGCGTCGATCGACGGATCGAGAATCAGCCCGAGCGGGCCGGTGTAGGTCGCGCCATAACTTAGCCCGCCCGAGCGACGGAACACCGGGCAGGTGTTCATGCAGGCGCCACAGCGGATGCATTTCAGCGACGACCAGAAGCGTTCGTCCGCCAGGCGCTTCGAGCGGCCGTTGTCGACCAGCACGATATGCATTTCGCCGTCCGACTTCGGCGCGCGGAAGTGCGAGGTGTACTGGGTGATTGGCGAGCCGAGCGCGGATCTGGAGAGCAGCCGGATGAACACGCCCAGGTCGGAGAGCTTCGGCACGATCTTTTCGATGCCGATGGAGGCCACATGCAGATTCGGCACGTTGGCCGAGAGATCGGCGTTGCCTTCATTGGTACAAACCACGAAGCCGCCGGTTTCGGCGATGGCGAAGTTGGCGCCGGTCATGCCGGCATCGGCATCCAGAATCAGTGGACGGGTGGCCTGGCGTTGCTGCTCGGTGAGGTAATGCGCATCGTCGTTGTCCGGGTCGGAGCCGAGTGTCTTGGCGAACACCTGCGAGACGTCCGAGCGCATCTTGTGCACGGCGGGCACGACCACGTGGCTCGGGTCCTCTTTGTCGAGCTGCTGGATGCGCTCGCCGAGGTCGGTTTCGACGATATCGATGCCCACGCCTTCCATGTAATGCCGGAAGCCGCATTCCTCCATCAGCATCGACTTGGACTTGATGACCTTTTTCACGCCGTGGCGCGTAAAGATCTCGTGCACGATGCGGTTGTGATCGGCGGCGTCGCCCGCCCAGTGCACGTGCACGCCGTTGGCGGCGGCATTGTCGGCGAACTGCTCCAGGTACTCGTCGAGATGGGTCAGCGCATGGGTCTTGATCTGGCTGGCCAGATCGCGCAGTTCTTCCCATTCTGGAATGGTCTCCATCGCCGCGTCGCGGCGCTGGCGCATGGCCCAGACGCGTTCGTCGTGCGATTGGGCGTGGACCGGCGAGTGCAGGAACTCGCGCGCCGCACCCGCGTGGTCGACTCGCTGGCCGGCGCGGGCCTTGGCCGGTTTCGGCTGGGCTTCGCGCACCGCCTCGGCGGAATTGAGGGTCTGGTTCGGATCGGGCGTACTCATGCCGCGCTCCCGTTGAGGACTTCGGCGATGTGCTTGAACCGGATCGGCGCACCGATGCGCCTGGCGCAGCCCTGCTGGTGCATCAGGCAGGAGGTATCGGCGGAGACGATGTACTCGGCGCCGGCGCGGCCGTGATCGGCGATCTTGTCGCGGCCCATGCGGCCGGAGACTTCCGGCTCGGTAACCGAGAACGTGCCGCCGAAGCCGCAGCATTCATCCGGCCGGGCCGGGCTGACCAGTTCGATGCCCGCGACTTTTTCCAGCAGCGCGCGTGGTTTAGAGAAAGAGCGTCCGCGCAGCTCGCTCGGTTTGCCGTGGCCGAGGTTGCGCAGCGTGTTGCAGGAGTCGTGGTAGCCCACCTTGTGCGGGAATTTGGCCCAGGGAAAGGCCTCGACCTTGAGCACGTCGTGCAGATACTCGACCAGCTCGTAGGTGTTTTCGCGCACATGCCTGACCGCGGCGGTCTGCTCGATCGCGGTGAGGTTGTCGCGGATCTGGTGCACGCAGGAACCCGAAGGCGCCACGATCACGTCGTAAGCGGCGAAGTTGTCCACGAACAACTGCTCGGTCGCCGCAGCTTCCGCGTGGCAGCCGGAGTTGACCATGGGCTGGCCGCAACAGGTCTGGTCGAACGGATAATCGACATCGCAGCCGAAACGCTCCAGCAACTCGAGCGTCGCAACGCCGACCTGCGGATAGAAGGCATCAATAAAGCAGGGTACGAACAGACCGATGCGCATGGGCCACCATTGCGGATTGCCGGGAGCACCAGATTAGGGCCTGTTGCCGTTTCGTGCGAGCGCCGCGTTGGCGACCGCAAATCGTGTCCGGCAAGGCGCGAGTCGCCGATCGTGGCGTGTCACGATCAAGACTTGCAACGCCGCCGGGCGCCCCAAGTAAATTTTTATGGGCGGCCCAGCCCTTCGGGCCAAGCGCTGTTTTGCGGCAATCCAGCGTTGTAGCTCTCTCACGTAGAATAACTACGCCACGTTCGCTACGCCTCGTCTTGCCGCAAAACAGCACTTGGCGCGGACTCGCACGAAACGGCAACAGGCCCTTGCGCGTCTGGCGCGAACGGCAATGGCTGGGCCGGGGCTGTGCGATGCAATCCGTGATTGGGCCGATGTCTTCGGGGTGGTGTAGACGACCACGGCTTGCGCCGTGGCCGCTCGGCCTGCGCTATTTCGGCTTCGGCCCCTGAACCACGCGCACCAGATCGCCCGGCCGGAACCATTTCTTCACGGCCGCCTGGATCTGTTTGGCATCGATGGACTGGTAGGCCCTGGCCGCGCGATAGGGCTCGTCCAGCGGCTGGTCGAGTTCGACGCGCGACAGCAGGCCGTAGCCGATCGAGTCGGCGCCAGCTTCGTTGAGCGGCACCTGCCGGATCAGGCCGGCGCGGGCGCGGTGCAGTTCGCCGCTGGAGATCGGCACCTTGGCCATTCGTACCAGTGCCTGGCGAATCAGCTTGTCGGCCTCGTCGACCTTGTCCGGGTCGCTGCCGTACTGGAAGGCAAGCTGGGTTCGGGTACGCGAGGTACCGAGGCCCGACGACACGTAATAGACCAGCCCGCGCTGCACGCGCAGTTCGCGATACAGCCGGCTGGCGAAGGCGCCGCCGGTGAGCACCTGGTTGGCCATCTTCAGCGCACGAAAGTCGGGCGCGTTCGACGTCAGCCCGAGCGACTCGGCGAGCTGGACCGTATCCTGCGACTGTGCCTTGTCCGGCACGTGATGGAAGCTCGACTTGTTGTCGCCGATCTTCGGCAGGGTCACATCCGGCTTTTGGCCTTCGGCCTTCCAGTCACCGAACGCGCCGGCCACGGCCTGCTTCGCCGTGTCGGGGCTGATGTCGCCCACCACCACGATCGTGGTCAGGTCGGGGCGAAATACCTTGTGGTAGTAGGCGGTGACATCGCTATAGGTGAGCCCGGCGATCGATTTCGGCGTGGCGAAGCGCAGGGCCGGATCGCCCTTCGGCAGGATGCCCTTTTTCATCGCCTGGTTGGCCTTGAAGTCCGGGCTGGCGATGGTGCCGGCCTGGGACGCCGCCGCGCGCTGCTTGAGAACCTCGAACGCATGCTTGGGCAGCGCCGGGTGCAGCTCGTTCTCCGCCAGCAGACCGAGGCCCTTGTCGAAATGATCGGGCAGCACGGTGAGCGAGAAATCGGTACCGGCCGAGGCCTGGGCGCCGATGGCGTCGAGTGCGGCCTGGTAGGCCTTGCGATCGTGCTGGGTGGTGCCAAAGTCGAGCAGTTCGGAGAGCACGTCGCTCACGCCCTCCTGGTGCTTCGGCGTTTCCAGATCCGGCTCGTTGCGGATATGGCCGTAGACGTGCACGGCATGGACCGAGCTCGACTGCACCGTGATCAGCTTCACGCCGTTATCGAGCGTGGTTGCCACCGGCTTGATCGACTGCGCCGGCGTGGTGATCCTGGCCAGCGGCTTGGCGGCCCAGTCCGGCAGTTTCACGTGGCCGACGTTCTTCGGCGAGAACGATTCGCTGCCGCCGTAGCCGCCGCCGGTCTGCGGCGCGCCCGAGCCTTCCGGCTTGAGAATGGCCAGCACGCTCTGGTCCGGCTGGACCAGTTTGGCCAGCATCTTGTTCACGTCGGCCGCGGTGACGTTCTTGATCGCGGCCAGTTGATCCGCCGGCGACTGCAGGTGATCCACCGCCACGGCCTGCGTCCAGCGATGCGCCAGCCCCGAGATCGAATCGCGTGCGGCGGTGTCCCGGGTGATGAGCTGGCGCTTGGCCGCGGCCACCTGGTCGGGGCTGATGCCGTGCTTGGCGATACCGCCGAGAATCGAGCGCATTTGCTTGACCAGCGCATCGGCATCCGCGCCCTTGGGAAACACGACATAGCTCACGCCGATCGAACCCAGCGCCGCCGGCAGGGTGGTGTACTGCGCGGCCAGACTCTTGCCGCTGGCCACCATCTGCGTGTACAGCGGGCCGCGCGGGTTGTTGAGCACGCTGGCCAGCACTTCGGTGGTGGCCATGGCCCGGGCATCGCGGCTGCCCGGGGCCCGCGAGCCGATCAGCGCGAAGCCGTAGCCGCTGTCGGTGGGCATATGGATGGTCTTGGATTCGATCTTGCCCGGCTTGACCGGCTTGCGCTCGGGCAGCTTCTTGGCCGGGATGCCGCCGAACAGATTCCTGGCCTCGGCCAGGATCTTGTCGGCGTCCACGTTACCGGCGACCACCAGCACCGCGTTGTTCGGCGCATACCACTGGTCGTGGAAATGCTTGAGCATCTTGGCGGTCGTCTTGTTGAACGACGCACGTGTGCCGAGCGCATCATGCGAGTAGGGCGTGCCCTGGTAGAGCGCTTCGCGCATGCGCTTGATCGCGACCTGGATCGGCGAGGACATGTCCTGATTGACTTCCTGCTCGATCGCGCCGCGCTCCTGTTTCCAGGCGGCGGGCTTGTCGAGCACGCTCTTCATCCGCACCGACTGCAGACGCAGCGCGACGTCCGTGAACTGGTTGGGCACCGTGTAGTAGTAGGTCGTCGAGTCGTTGGTCGTGAACGCGTTCGATTGACCACCGAGCGCGGCGCCAATGCCGGCGATCTGCTCGGCCGACAGCCCCTTGGCGCCGCGAAACATCATGTGTTCCTGGGCATGGGCCATGCCCGGGAAGCCCTTCGGCGCTTCGCGCGAGCCCACCTTGTACGTGAGCATCGTGGTCGCCACCGGGGCCATGCGATTCGGCACCACGATCACCTGCAGGCCGTTGTCGAGCGTCTCGCGGGCCACCCGGTCGGGGCTCGCGTCGCCGGCGGTTTGGGCCGGCGGTGTATTCGGCGTGGACGCGGTGTCGGCCCAGACGGTCTGGGCGCCGGCGGCCATAAAGGCCGCGGCGGCAAGCGGTAGAACGCGTTTGAACATCAATTTTTCCCCGTGAATCGGTTTCGCCGACGCGTAAAATATTAACCCGGCTTCGCGGCCGATGGCCGCAGCGAGCATGCCTGCGCATACTCGCGTTATTAATCCGGCATGAAGGTATTTTCATGCTGGATTAATAATGACGGTGTATCACGAAGCGGTGCGAGCCCGGAAAACGATCAGGGCTTCGGGCCGAGTATGTCGGTCAGCGTGTCGCCCTGTGGCATGCCTTGATGGATATGGATCCCGCCCTGCTTGTCGCGGGTTACGATGCCCGGCGTCCCGCGGATCCCCAGGCCGGTCATGAGGGCGTCGTTGGCGGCGAGCTTGCCCGACAACGACGACGGAACAGGGTTGAGCGGCTGAATGCCGCCGGTGCGGTCATCGGCCTCGTGCCGGCGATAGGCCGCGACCGGGTTTTTCGCCGCCAGGATCGCCGCGGCCTTGCCCGGGCTGGACGGCTTGAGCACACCAACGAGGATCGTACGCAGCTGCACCTTGCCGGCCTTCACCCACGGCCGCGCGGCTTCATAGAAGCGATGACAGTACGGGCAGTTCGGGTCGGTGAACACATAGACCGTGCGCGGCGCGCTGGCGGGCCCGTCGGCGATCCAGGTCGCGGCTTCCAGTTGCGGCCAGGCCGATTGCTGCTGCGGCTGCGTGATCGCCGCGTCGAGTGCTTTCTGGCTCAGGTCGTGGCCGTGCGCGTCGAGCATGGTGCCGACGATCACATGGTGCCCGTCGGGGGTGAGATAGAGTGCAACCGGCGTATGCCCGGCGCGCGCGGCATAGCCGGTCAGCCCGCCCGGCGCATCGAAGCGCTTGACGACGGTCAGCCCCTTGTCGGCCAACTGCTGGATGGGCGCCGGCCAGTCGCCAGCACGGGCCGCGCCGACGCCCAGCAGGGTGACCAGCATGCAGGTCAAACCATAACGCACGGCCATGAGCCATCCGGTTTGAAGATCGGGGCAACAGCCTAAGCGGCGTTTTTCGTCTGCGTCCAGTGGTTTTGCCGTGGGCTCAGACGCCGCCGTCGACGTCGAGCAAGGCGCCGGTGGTGAACTCGGCCTCGCTGAGGTACAGAATCGCTTCGGCGATGTCCTCGGGCGTGCCGATGCGGCCCAGCGGAATCCGGCCCGCCGCCTGCTGCGGCTTGTCCGGCTGGCCGCCGCTGGCGTGGATCTCGGTGTCGATGACGCCCGGGCGCACGGCATTGACGCGGATATTCTCGTTGGCGACTTCGCGCGCCAGGCCCTCGGTGAAGGTATCGATCGCGCCCTTGGAGGCGCCGTAGTCGATGTACGTACCGGCGCCGCCGCCCCCGCCCGCATGGCTGGCCGCGGACGACACGTTCACGATCACCCCGCCGGCGCCGCCGTGGGCGGTGCCCATGCGCCGGATCGCCTCGCGGGCACAGATAAACGGGCCGACCACGTTGACTTTCATCATCCGCTCGATGCGCGCCGCGCTCATATCGGCCACCGCGCTCGGCTCGTCCACGATGCCGGCATTGTTGACCAGTGCGGTGACCGGGCCGAGATGTTCGTCGACCGCCTTGAACATGGCCACCACGTCGTCTTCGTTGGATACATCGGCCTGCACCGCGATGGCGCGCCCGCCGTCCTTCTCGATCGCCGTGACCACGGCTTCGGCCGCTTCCCGATTGCCGCGGAAGTTCACGGCCACGGCATAGCCGTATTTGGCCGCCATCAACGACGTGGCGGCACCGATGCCGCGGCTGCCGCCGGTAACGATCATCACTTTATCCATGAGATGGGTCTGGTTTGGGTCGATCGCGCCAGATTAAGCCAGTGCTGTCGGGCTGACCAGCGCACGCCGCGACAACTCAGACGCCGCGCCAGAACATGAGCGCGGTCATGGCGGCGCCGATCGCCACAATGCCGATGCGATGCCAGCGCGGGTTGATGGTGTCACCGGCGGCGGCGCCGACCCATCCGCCGATCAGCGCGCCGGTGGCCATGAGGGCCGCCAGGCGCCAGTGCACGAGCCCGAACGCAGCGTAGGTGATCACGGAAATAATGGTCAGCACGGACGAGGTGACCGCCTTCATCGCCACCGAGGACAACAGACGCTTCTGGCCCAACAGGCCGAGCACGGCAATCATGATGATGCCGACGCCGCCGTTGAAATAGCCGCCGTAGGCGCAAGTGAGGTATAGCCCGGGTACTGCCACCCAGCGCGGCGCGCGGCGGTCGCGGGTCGCCCGTTTGATCCAGGGCCCGGCGGCGAAGATCAGCGTGGCCGCGGCCATCAGCCAGGGTACGATCACCGCGAACGCATGGTTGCCCGTCGCCAGTAGCAAGGCCGCGCCGCTCACCCCGCCGGCCGCGGCGATCGCGATCATGGCGGCCAGGTTCAGCCCTGGCGGGGCTTCGACGGCGTGCCGCAGGCGAAACAGCGTGGTGACGTAGCCCGGCAGCACGGCACTCGCGCTGGTGGCGTTGGCGGCGGTGGGCGGCAGGCCGTAGAACAGCAGAGCCGGCAGAGTGATAAAGCTGCCGCCGCCGGCCAGGGCGTTGAGGGCGCCGGCGGCGAGTGCGGCGCCGAAGAGCAGGATCCATTCCATGGTGTGTCCCCGATGTCCAGAAAGCGGCCGGCGCCGCCGCACCGGAAAGCTGCGAATTTCAAGGGCCGGGGCCGACGTGTCGGCCTTGGCCGTGAATACCGCATGCGTCGCCCCCGATTATGCCCGGTCTGTTTGATGGCGCGAGCGCGTGCATCGAGCCCGCGCTTGATCCTGCCCGGATTTACCGGGGTGTCGCCCAGCCGGATGCCACGCGCATTGACCACGGGACTCCGTGCGGCCGGATATTCCCACCAACGTCGGCGGCGTGTCGGTGAGCCACTTCGAGTCGGGCCGGAATCGCCTGGCCCGGTACCGGGACGACCCAGACCGTCGCCGAGCGGCTGCACGATCACATGGTCGAAGCCGCCCGGGCCCCGACCGACCGTGCCAAAAACGACGATGTCGACCTGCCCGCCACGGCCTGCATCATGGCGATCGAGATGATCGGCCAGGCCGCCGCGACCGTTGGCGCCAGCGAGTTCTTCCGCGCCGGGCCGCGCCTGAAATAACGCGGGCACGAAGCCGGGCGTGGACGATGGCTGTGGTTCTTCGCGCCGCACGCCCTGCGGGCCTCGCGACCGTGTTCACGGGCCGTTACGACCTATGGAGCGTATGGCGCCGCGCGAGGCTTGCGTATATTGAATCCAGGGTGCGTACATTTGTGCGCTTTGTGAACATCAACCTGGAGGCGAGCCCGCGGCGAATGCATCCGCGGCTCGGCGATGTACGCCATGCGACACGATTCCCGATACGAAACCTTCATCGTCGGCCTGATGTTTCTTACCTGGGGGACGGTTTTCCTGGACCGCATGGCCGAGCTCTATCTGGCTCCGTTCATTGCCGAGGATTTTCATCTCAGCGCCGGCCAGATTGGCGAGCTGGCCAGTATCCTGGCGATTACCTGGGCCGTGTCGTCGTTTGTATTCGGCGCTGTTTCCGACCGCTTCGGCCGCAAGCCGGTGCTGGTGCCGGCGGTGTTTGCCTTCGCCGGGTTGTCGTGGTTGTGCGGCGCGGCGCGCAACTTCTTCGACATGCTGATTCTGCGCGGCGCCGTCGGGATTGCCGAAGGCCCATGCTGGTCGGTCATGAACACGCTGGTGGAAAAGGCCTCGCACCCGAAGCGGCGCGGCCGGAACACGGGGATCGTCGTCTCCGCGGCCGCGCTGATCGGCTTTGCGGTGGCGCCGGTACTGACGACGCAGATCGCTTCCCGCTTCGGCTGGCGCTGGGCATTCGTGGTGGCCGGGGCGCCCGGCGTGATTCTCGCGATCGTGATCTGGCTGTTCGTGCGAGAGCCCGGCGACGCCCGTCAAGGCGAGCCTGCGGCCCCGGCGCCCGCCAAGCCGCGGGCGCGTGACTTCCTGGCCTTGCTCAAGTACCGCAATATCCAACTGGCCGCGATCGGTAACATCGGTTTCGTCGGCTGGTTGATCCTCTACAATACTTTTTGTCCGCTTTACATCATTCATGTGGCCGGCCAGCCGCCGACGACCGCCGGCTTTCTCATGGGCGCCGCCGGGCTGGGCAGCTTCTTCATCGGCTGTGCGGTCGCCACGGTGTCCGATTGGATCGGCCGGCGGGCGACCCTGCTGGTCTCGGCACCGCTTTGCACCGTGCTGCCGCTGATCCTGCTCTGGCCGCCGATGTATGACCATCTCTGGTTGCTGGCCGCCGTATTGTTCGTCTCCCAGGCGGGGCAGGCGGTCGCGGCGATCGTCATGGTGCTGGTTCCGACCGAAACGGCGCCGCCGAACATGGCAGCGGCCGCGATCGGTGTCGTCACCCTGTTTGGCGAGATCGTCGGCGGTGCGGTGGCGCCCACGGCAGCGGGCGACCTGGCGGACAGTTTTCCGTCGCTGGGCCTGGCCATCCCCTTGCTGATGGCGGCGGCCGGTTCGATGCTGGTCTTCGTGGTCGCGTTGTTCATGAAGGAAACGGCCCAATTTGCCCAGCGTCGGGACGAGCTGGCAGCTGCCCATACATAGCTCGCGCGTGTTCACGCCATGAATTGTGCGTGGTCTTTCGTGCCGGGCGCGCCGCGGTGATGAGCCGTATGAATGCAGACGGCGAATGGCCGTCGCGCCGCGTGAATTGTGCCGACAGCGGGCGATGCGTGGGGCGAGCGCGCAACGCGTGTATGGGCCGCACATCGGCGTCGCCCATCGAGAATCGACGGCGCTCGGGTACGCGGGGTGAGCCGCCGGTTGTACTGCAGCGGCCATTGAACCGAGGTCGGCGGACAGGCCTGTGATCGCTTGGCACGGGCGAGCCGATGCCCCGGTTCTATCGCTTCAGGGCATGACGGACGTCTGCAATCCCGCGTTCTTCATTGTTGCTTCTTCAAGGCGGTCTTCATCAGTTTGCCGCTGGCATTGCGGGGCAGTACGTCGATAATGTGGAAGCGTTTCGGCACCTTGTAGCCGGCGAGAAGCGTCCTGCAGTAGCGGGATAGCGCGTCGGGATCGAGGTGGGCGCCTGGGGCCGGCACGATATAGGCATGCCCGACTTCGCCCCAGGTGTCGTCCGCTATGCCGACGACGGCGGCCTCGCTCACATCGGCATGGCCGAGCAGCGCGTTTTCCACTTCGGCCGGAAAGACGTTTTCGCCGCCGGAGATGAACATGTCCTTCTTGCGGTCCTTGATGGTCATGTGCCCGCGGGCATCGGCCTGGCCGATATCGCCGGTGCGCAGCCAGCCATCGTGGGTGAACGCCCGGGCGGTTTCCTCGGGACGGTTCCAGTAGCCCGGCGTCACGTTGGGGCCGCGCACCAGAATCTCGCCGGGTTCGCCCGGCGCGACATCGTTTTCTTCCGCGTCGACCAGGCGGATCGCCACGAACGGCGGCGGCAAGCCGACGCCGCCGGCGGTTTGATCGATCAGCCCGGGCTCGAGCGGCACGTGCATGATCGTTCCGGCCTCGGTCATGCCGAAGCCATTCGAGATCTGAATGCCGCGTTCGAGCCACCAGCGCACCTGGTGTGGCGAGATCGGCGAGCCGCCGGTGAACAGGGCCCGCAGATGATGCCAGCGCGAGGGCTCGAAATTGGTCTGCTCGGTGAGCATGGCGGCCATTTTGGGGACGCAGAAGTAATGCGTGGTGCCGGTTTCGGCATCGGCGAGTAACGCGTTGGTGCGCTGAGGGTCGAAGCCCGGCGCGACATGCAGCGCGCCGCCGAACAGCAAAGGGGCCCGGATGCTCGGCAACAGGCCGATGACATGGAACATCGGCGCGTCGCACAGGAACACGCTGTCGCGGGATACATGGCCGATGAGGCCGAAGTTGACGGCGGTCGCGTAGATATTCTCGCCGGTGATCATCACGCCTTTCGGTCGGCCCGAGGTGCCCGAGGTGTAGAGAATGATTTTCGTGAGATCGCCCGGCAGTGGCGCCAGGCGTGGCGATGGCGGGCAGGCCGCGATCTCGCCTGCCAGATCGGCCGTGTCGATGGATCTGGCGCCCGCGGGCAGGGTGGGCGGCTGTTCGCGATGGTCCATCGCGACCAGTCGGGGCTGGCAATCCGCCAGAATCGTGGTCAGTTCCGCCGTCGACAGTCGATAGTTCAGCGGCACGAAAATCGCGCCCAACCGTTCCGCTGCGATGTTGAGGATGAGTAGATCGGCGCTGTTGCGCGCGATCACGGCGATGCGCTCGCCGGCATGGATGGCGGGCTGTTGTTGCAACCAGGCGACTGCCTGCTGGATATTGCGGTCCAGTTCGGCATAGCGCCAGCGCCGGTCGGTGGCGATGTCCCGGCAAGCGAGGCGGCCGGGTTGTCCGCGCGCGTGCAGGGCGATCGGGTCGGGTGTATCCCATTGCGACATGGCGTGTATCCCTTTTCTTCGATGCGGCCGACGGTTTTATGCGGCTCGCGACAGGCCGCCGGAGCCCGGGGGACTGTCGAATAAAGCCGGCCGTCCCGGTTGTCTGGCGGGCTCCGGCGCCCCCGGGCGGCACGCCGAATGGCGGCCCGCCCGGGGGGCGAAAGCTATGCAAGGTTGTCGCGGCTCAGCTCCGTCGATAGCTCTCCAGGCCGGGCTTGATCGATTTGTCGTCGAGGAACTGCTTCAGCCCCTGTTCGCGGCCATGCTCGGGATCGCGATGGCTGGACTGGTCGATCTTGGCGTACAAGTAGTCTTCATTCTGTTCCCAGGTCAGCTCGCGGCAGCGCTTGAAGCCGGTCTTGGCATAGCGCAGCGCGACCGGGTTCTTGTCCGCGAGCAGGCCCGCCAGTTCGGTGACGGCGTCGCGCAACTGTCCGATCGGGACGCTGCGGTTGACCAGCCCCATCGCGGCGGCTTCGGTGCCGGTAAAGGTTTGCCCGGTCATGATGTAGTACAGCGCCTCGCGGTGGCCGATGGTATCGGCCAGGGCCTTGCTGACCAGGTTGCCCGGCGGGATGCCCCAGTTGATTTCGGACAGGCCGAACACGGCTTCGTCCGCGGCGATGGCCAGATCGCAGGCCACCAGCGGCGAGAAGCCGCCGCCGAAACACCAGCCGTTGACCATGGCGATGGTGGGCTTGGCGTACATGCGCAGCAGTTTCCATTGCCACTGCGAACAGTCACGGCGAATCCGCTCCTGGACGATCTCGGGCTGGGCATCGATCTCACGGAAGTACTCCTTGAGATCCATGCCCGCCGTCCACGACTCGCCGGCGCCGGTGAGCACGACGACGCGGGCATCGCCGTCAAGCTCCAGCGTTTCGAGTACGTCGATCATCTCCCGATTGAGTGTCGGGTTCATGGCGTTGCGCTTGTCCGGGCGGTTGAGCGTGACCCACGCAATCCCCGATTCATCGACATCGACCCGTACGGTGCTCCAGCGGTCCCTGTAATCGCTCATAAGTCCTCCTGTTTGGATGCGTCATGGTTTCATGGCAAACAAGTTATTGGATATAACTAATACGTCGTATGCGTGAGTCGCTGTCGTTTTTGGTTAGTCTTCCGCACGCCATGCGTTTTTTGTCGAGACCGCGATGACCGATTCCGTGCCTGTATCCCCCGTTCTGACATACGTCTGCCGGCTGGAGGTCGACATCGGCGTGCCAATGGATTTCGGCGTTAATCCACAAGGACGTCGCCGATTCGTTCCGATCAGCGGCGGACGCGTGGTCGGGCCGTATTTGAATGGGCGGATACTGCCGGGGGGCGGAGACTGGCAGACTGTACGCAATGACGGTGTGGTGGATCTGCGCGCCCAGTACGCGATCGAACTCACCGATGGCACGTTGGTCGAGATGGATAACTTCGGCTTGCGGTATGTCGATGCCGACGCCCGCCCCGGCCCGGGCGAATCAACGGCCTATTTTCAGACCAGCGCGCGTCTGAATGTCGCGGCGGGCCCGTACGAATGGTTGATGCGAACACTTTTCGTGGCGGGGGCTGAACGATGCGCGGGCCAAGTCACGGTCGAACTGTTCGCGGTCGGCAACTTTTTTACGTGAGTGGAGGGCAGAGGTGAATCGAAACCTGGCATCAACGCGGCGATCGCCGCCCGGCGGGGGGCGGGACGAGGCTCTGGATGACAGCGGACTGCGTGAACTGGTCGGTTACCAGCTCAAGCGCGCGGATCTGGCCATGCAGAAGCTTTTCGCCCGGGAGATTGGCGAGCCGTTTCAGTTGCGCCAGATCGAGTTTTCGGTGCTGGTGCTTCTGGCCTGCAACGAACGCCTCACGCACAAGCGGATCAGTGCAGCGCTGGGCGTTGCCCCATCGAACATGGTGAGCGTGATGAGTGCGCTGGAGGCGCGCGATCTCGTGATACGCCGCCGGAATCCCACCGATGGTCGATCTGCCTTCTGGCAGATCACCGAAGCGGGCGCGACGCTCGAGCATCGCGCGGCCATGGCGGTGCGCGAAATGGAAACGAGCCGTTTCGGCATCCAGGGCGAGCAGGCGCGTCGCGACCTCGCGGACTCGCTTGACCGTCTCTGGGCAGGCGAGCCGATTTAGCTACGCGCCGCGTGCCGACTTGAGCAGACTCGCCACTGTGGTCAGCGCGAGCACGCCGACGATGATCGACAACGACAGCCAGATCGGGATCTCGGGGAGCGCGGTCACGGGTTGCCCGCCGTTGATGAAGGGCAGCGTGTTGCCGTGCAGCGCCTCGAAGATCAGCTTGATGCCGATGAAGCCGAGGATCACCGCCAGCCCCAGCGACAGATAGACCAGCCGGTTGAGCAGCCCGCCGAGCAGGAAATAGAGCTGGATCAGGCCGAGCAGGGCGAAGGCATTGGCGGTAAACACGATATAGGGCTCCTTCGTGAGCCCGTAGATCGCCGGAATGGAGTCCAGTGCGAACAGGATATCGGTGGCGCCGATCGCGATCATGACGATCAGCATCGGCGTGATCAGGCGCTTGCCGTTCTTGACGATCGTCAGCTTCGACTGGTTGTACTCGTCGGTGGCCGGCAGATGGTTCTGTGCGGCGCGCACGAGGAAGTTGGGCTCGTATGCCTCGCTCTGCTCGTGCGAGGACGTCGCCAGGCTGTAGCCGGTGTAGAGCAGGAACAGTCCGAAGATATAGAACACCCAGGAGAAATGCTCGATCGCGGCGGCGCCGAGCGCGATGAAGATCGCGCGCAGGATCAGCGCAATGATCACGCCGACCAGCAGCACCTTCTGCTGGTAGGCCTTCGGGACATCGAACGCGGCCATGATGATGACGAAGACGAACAGATTGTCCACCGACAGACTTTTCTCGGTCACATAACCCGCCAGGTATTCGACGCCGTGATCGTGGCCCCAGACGAACCAGAGGCCGGCGCCGAAGACGAGCGCGATAATCACGTAGAAGATCGACCAGCCCCCGGCCTCCTTCGCGGAAGGCTCGTGCGGGGTGCGCACGTGGGCGAAGAAATCGAAGAGGAGCAGGGCCGCGATACCGGCGATGGTGGCGGCCCAGACCCAGACAGGTACGTCCATAGAGTGGTCTCTTTACGCTGACTTGCGCGCGTTCGGTACGCGCGTGGGCAGCTTACGTGAGCATAACGGCGCGTGCAGTCATGCTTTCTTAATAGGCTTGTCGCGCGGGGATTCTCGTTATCCGGCAAGCGGTTTATCCTGATGCGGATGAATACCGCCCTCTCCGACTCCCATCGCTGGATCTGTGTGTACTGCGGCTCGCGTGACGGTGTCGACGCGCGTCATCGCCAGGCCGCCGGTGTACTCGGCACTGTCCTGGCCCGGGCCGGTATCGGGCTGGTCTACGGTGGCGCGCGCGTCGGCCTGATGGGCGCCGTGGCCGATGCCGCGCTTGCCGCCGGTGGCGTCGTGCTGGGCGTGATCCCGCGCGGGCTGGCCGACCGCGAGGTGGCGCACCACGGGGTCAGCGAACTGCGCGTGGTGGAGACCATGCACCAGCGCAAGCTCGCCATGATCGAGGCGGCCGACGGTTTCATCGCCATGCCGGGCGGTTTCGGCACGCTCGAGGAGCTGTTCGAAGTATTGACCTGGCACCAGATCGGCTGGCACGACAAGCCCGTTGGCCTGCTGGACGTGGCCGGGTTCTATCAACCGCTTATCGCCTGCATGAATCATATGCGCGACCAGGGCTTCGTCGGCTCAGAGCATGTCTCGCGCATCGCCGTGGCCGAGAATGCCGAATCCCTGGTCCAACAGGTGATCGCCCGACTGCCCGGCGCGGCCTGACCCGGTGGCCCGCCCGATTGCGCCGCCCGAGGCGCTGCGTCATGACCTCAATGCTTTTGTCGCGGTGGATGTGGAAACCGCGAACGGCGATGCGGGCAGCATCTGCCAGATCGGTTTCGCGCAGTTTGCCGACGGGCGGCTGGTGGATAACTGGTCCTGGCTGGTGCATCCGCAGACGTATTTCTCGGCCGGCAATATCGCAATCCACGGCATCCGCCCGGGCGATGTCACCCACGCCCCGGACTGGGCGGGCATCCATGATGCCGTGGCCGCGGTGCTGGCCGGGCAGATCGTGGTCTCCCACACGGCCTTCGACGTAACCGCCATCACGCGGACCTGTCTCGCGCACGGCTGCCCACCGATCGAAGCACGCTGGCTGGATTCAGTGCGCGTGGCGCGGCGCGCCTTCCCCGAACTCAAGAGCCGCGGCGGCCATGGTCTGGCCAGCCTGAAACGGCATCTTCATCTGCAGTTCGCGCACCACGATGCCGGCGAAGACGCCCGCGCCGCCGGCGAGGTCGTGACGGCTGCGGTCGCGGCCACCGGTCTGAGTGTGACCGACTGGCTCACCGCGGCCCACCGGCCGGCGGCGGCCGCGGTCACCGAACGAGATACACACTCCGGCGGCTGACGGGCGCGGCGCCGTGTATAGCGGTAACTGGCCCTGGAAATGCAGCGCGGAACGTTCGTGCAACGGGTCGAAGGCTTGATTGATCTGCTCGACCGATAACGCTTGCCGGCCTACCCGGCGACCGCTGCGCGTGATTTCATTGATTCTTCCTTGCGGCTATTGATCGTCGGGGCGGCCGGTGTCCACGCCGTGGCGGCTCGTATCGATGGTCAGGCGGCCGTTGTGAATACGCGAGACGCAGGCGCACATGCGCTTGTCGGATTTTTTCTGGCGGGCGCTGTAGAACACGTCTCGATGATCGAGGTCGCCGGTATGGTCGAGGACATCGATGGTGCACAGGCCGCATTCGCCGTGTTCGCAGTCGTAGAGAATGTCGTCGATACCCTGCGCCCGAAGCGCCTGCAGTAGCGATTGTTCGCGGCCGACCGTCAGCGTGACGTCGCGATTGGCCACGCGTACGTCGAACGGTGTATCGGGAAATCGGCCACTGCTGGCAAATGTTTCGAACCGGAAGCGGTCGCGCGGGCGGCCGCTGGCCAGCCATTGGCCGAGGAAATCCTCGCGCAGGGATTGCGGACCGCAGATGTACAGTTCGGCCTGCGGGTCCAGATTCGCCAGCGCTTTGCGGGCATCGAGGCGTTGGTTGTCTTCAGTCACAAACAACGTCAGCCGATCGCCCAGCCATTGCTGGAGTTCTTCAACGAATGCGAGCTGGCTGCGCGAACGCGCGGTATACAGGAGCCGGACGTTCGACTTGTTCCGGACCAGTGCCCTGGCCATGCCATAGATCGGCGTAATGCCGATGCCGCCGGCGACCAGCAGGACTTCCGGCGCGCGATAGGACAAGGGGAAGCGATCCTTGGGTTCGGACACGCGCAATCGTGCGCCGGCCTGCAATGACCATAGATACCGCGAGCCGCCGTGGCCGTTGGGGCGGTTCTTGATCGCGATGCGATAGCGGCCGCCCTCGCTGGCGTCGCCGACCAGCGAAAAGGAACGGTACTGTGGCTTGTCGTCGACCAGGACTTCGACATCCAGATGACTGCCCGGTTGATGAGGTGTCACACCGTCGGCGGGTTCGATCTCGAACAGTCTGACGTCCGCGGCCACATCCCGGGTCCGGGCCAGGGTCGCGGTCGTGAAATATTGATGGGTGGCCATGGAGGGCTCCGAGATGGGTTACGCGTTCTTGACCAGTTGCAGGCCGGGTAAGCGGTGTTGTGCGCGGTCATGATCGAGCACGATTTGCAGGTTGCGCCTCGCACACCGCGAATGTTCACGCGCCAGGGCTTCAGCCCGGCTGCCTTCGCCGGCTTCGATCGCCTCGAGCATGCCGTGATGCTGATCCTGTGCCACCTTTATGATGTGGTGTGCTTCCGGAATCGCCGCCTGGGCCATCACGAAAGCATTGGGCGAGGCAAATGGCAGCCGGACGATACGGTTGAGCGACTCGGCGATCACCGGGCTGCCGGCCAGATGCAGCAGTTCGCTGTGAAAGCGCTCATTGCCTTCCGTATAAGCCGCGAAGTCATCCTCGTTCAGTTCGCTCTTCGCCAGCACATCGTCCAGTTGCGCCACCGCGCGCGTCAGCGGCCCGAGAGCCGCGCGTGTCGGCCGGGCTTCGGCGGCGAAGCGGGCGGCGACGCCTTCCAGCGTGCCGCGCAACTCGATCGCATCGAACAAGTCTTTTTTCGAGAACGTGCGAATCTGGTAGCCACCCGAGGGGAGGGGCTCGATCAATCCCTCATGCTCGAGCTTGACCAGCGCGACGCGTATCGGCGTGCGGGATACAGCGATGCGATCGACGAGCATCGGTTCGGACAACCGTTCGTCGATCGACAACTCGCCCTCCAGGATCATCTCCCGCAGGCGCAATAACGCTTTGGTGCTCTGCTGCACGAGTTTCTCCTAGCCGACGGCGGCGGTTTGATCGACAGGACGAATCGCCGGCTCGGGCTCGGCCGCCAGTCGCTGCTCGATCAGACGACGCGCCCAGAGGGCGCCGGCATCGATATTCAAGTGATAGAACGGGGCGCGGCGATTGCGCTTGATTGCCGCCTGCTGCGCTTCGAGCACTTCCACGTCTTGTTCATAAACACCGGACTCACCGTTGACATGGGCCGTATGCAGATCGTCGGTCCACTGGGGGTCGTCGATATGATGATCGCGCACGAAGTTCCAGAAGTAGTGACAGGTCGTTTCGGTTTCCGGCGTGATCGCCGCCAGGAAATAGCCGGTCACGCCCTTGGAACGGTCGCCTTCCGGGGCGCCCGTGCCGGCCTCGGCGACCCCGACATCGCCCACCACCGTGGACGGGGCTTCGAACCGGATTTTGTGCCAACGGTCCACCGGCACGTCGCGGCCCAGCTGCCAGGCCCAGAACGGCGGCGCATCGTTGTTCAGCATCCAGCGCGTCATGGTGACGAACCGCTCGTCATGCTCGACCTCGAAGGGGGTGCGCGTGATGGCATCGTGGCCGATGCTGCCGGCATGCACGAAGGTCTCATGGGTCAGATCCATGAGATTGTCGATCAATAAGCGGTAGTTGCAGCCCAGGCTGTAGAAGGTGCCGCCGCGACCGGCCAGCGCCGGATCGTTATTCCAGTGGAAATCGGGCACGAGGTCGGGATCGGCCAGCGCCGGATTGCCCGTCCAGACCCAGACCAGGGCGTGGCGTTCCACGACCGGGAAATGCCGCACACAGGCCGACGGATTCACCGTCTCCTGGGCCGGCATGTACGTACAGCGGCCATCGCTATCGAATTTCAGGCCGTGATAGCCGCACATCACCTGATCGCCATCGAGCTTGCCCATCGACAGCGGCAGTAGCCGATGCCAGCAGGCATCCGCGAGGGCCGTGACTTCCCCATCGGTTTTGCGGTAAAGCACCAGATCGCGCTCGCAGACCGTGCGGGCGGTCAGGGCATGTTCGACCTCGTGGCCCCAGGCCGCGGCATACCAGGCATTGCGGGGATAGCTGCGTTCAGTCTCCGACATCATCGGTCTCCTCCGGCATCGCAAGCGATATCGTCTGTATTCAAAATGTATACAAGTTGATATCGAAGTTACCGCGCGACGTCAAAGCGGCCTGCCGAAGGGTGTTTTCAATACACTTATTTAAAACAATGAATTGGTTAGTTATTTGGTCTATTTTTCTGATTTTTTAAGACCAAAGTACTAAGCCGTGACTCGGGCCTCGCTCTCGGGATTTTTGCAGAATGTATACACCATCCGGCTTGATCGGCAGGCCATGGTGGCGTGGCCGCGGCTGAAGCGGGAGGGGGGGCTAACGGCGACGCGACAGTTGTTGCAGGCCGCATTCATATCCCGCTCTGGCGCCGTTTATCGCCGCAAGCGAACGAAAGGCGGGCTACGATAGCCGCGCAAACGTGGCGGCTGTGCGCGGCTCGGCATGATGCCCCTGACATAGGCTCTGCCAGCCTTTGTATTCGAGAGGCGTAATCACGGGCGTTCGGCGCTACGACTATTAGTTTACGACAAACGGCGAGTTGTATTGCGATCATGTCTCGCCGATATTTGTTCGCATCGCGTAACGTGATCCGTATTGCGAACATAAGTATGTCTCATCGGATCTTCTCTCGGCGCGACACAGGATGCGTCCGGTACCTGGGGAAGGGCGGAGCTCGAATACGAAGACGGCGTGCGCTGTTATGCCGGACGGTCGCTAAAAAATTGGCAAGTCAGAGGGGTATTCAGCATATGAAAAACACAATGCGACGCAACGGTACCGGGAATGAACCAAGGCATGCTGCGGGGATAAAGGCCGGGCTGCCGGTCTTGTATGGCGCCTCGGTCGCGGTATTGGCGGCCTTGTCTTTCGTGAGCGCCCCGGTGCTGGCCAGTGAAGGCGGTACGACCCACTATCCGACCGATATCAATACCATCGGTGCCGGCTATGCGCCGCCGCCGGGCACGCTTGAACTGTACAACTACACCACCGCGCAGTGGAGCCATACCCTGGCCAATAACCACGGCAACGAAACCGTGCCCGGCTTTTCGCTGCACGCGGATGTGGACGCGTTGCGCACGCTTTATACCTTCAAACAGCCGATCGGCCCGTTTCATTTCGTCCTGGGCGGCGTCCTGAACATCAACCATTTGAAGCTGGATGTGGGGCCTGCCTCCCGCTCGGTGACGAATCTGGGGGATATCGATGTCGAGACGTTGTTGTCCTATCACACCCCCGACCACCGCCTGTTTCTCCTGTTCGGCCTCGATACCTATGCGCCGACCGGTCGCTACAACAAGACCAAGTTGATCAGTACCGGCCTGAATTATTGGTCGTTCGATCCGAACGTCGTGTTCACCTACCACGCCACCCGCAAGCTCACCTTCAATGGCCAGGCGCTGCTGGAGTTCAACACCGAGAACAATGCGACCCACTATCAGTCGGGGGATATGTTCAATCTCGACTATGGCATCAATTACCGTGCCTTTGCCGATCGCCCCGAGTCGTCATTTGTTCATCATCTCGGTTTCGGCATCGTCGGCAACTATCTCAAGCAATTCACCAACGACACGGTGTACGGAAACACGGTGGAGCCGGGCGGTCATCGCGGCGAGGAGTTTTCCATCGGACCGCAGATCTCCTACGACTGGCGCTTCGGTGGCATTGCGTTCAAGTTCGAACACGATGTCGTGGTGCGCAATCGGCCGAGTATCAACGCGCTCTGGGTTCAGTTCGCGGTGCCGCTGCTGGGGGCGCCCAAGCACGGCTAGCCGTCACCACCCGGCGGCTTGTCAGCGCGAGCGGCCGGCTATCGGCCGCCCGCGCCTTTGCTATCCGGCGGTCTTTTGCGACGCCGCCGGGTGGCGGCGCGCAAGGTGAGGCTATGCCCAGACCTTGCGCGCGGTTTCGACCACGCGCTCGAGCTTGGCCCACTGGTCATCCTCGGTAAGGGCATTGCCTTCGACCGTGCTGGAAAAGCCGCATTGCGGGCTCAGGCAGAGCTGGTCGAGGTCGACATAGGCCGCGGCTTCGTCGATCCGTTTGGCCAGCGCGTCCATCGATTCCAGTTCGGGCGTCTTGGACGAGACCAGGCCGAGCACGACCGTCTTGTTGTCCGGCACATGCCGCAGCGGGGCGAAATCGCCCGAGCGCTCGTCGTCGTATTCCAGAAAATAGGCATCCACCGCGAGTTCGTTGAACAGCACTTCGGCCACCGGCTCGTAACCGCCCTGGGCAAACCAGGTGCTGCGATAATTGCCGCGGCACAAATGAATGCCGACGGTCAGGTCGTCCGGCCGGCCAGCCAGGGCGGCGTTGATCAGTTCGGCATACTGCTTCGGCAGGGTGTTGGGGTCCTCCCCGCGCTCCTTGGCAGCTGCGCGCATGTCCGGGTCGCAGAGATAGGCCAGGTTGGTGTCGTCGAGCTGGATATAGCGACAGCCGGCGCGGTACAGCGCGTCGATCTCGTCGCGGTAGCAGGCGGCCAGATCGTCGAAGAAGGCGTCCAGTTCCGGGTAGGCCTCGATATCGATCGCGGCCCGACCGCCGCGGAAATGCACCATCGTCGGCGAGGGGATCGAGACCTTGGGCAGGGCCCGGGCCTGCGCGGCCAGGAACTCGTAGTCCGCGACCTGGATCGGACGGGCATGAGCCAGCTTTCCGGTGACCGACAGCTGCGGCGGGGTGAAGCCGTCATCGGAGGCCTTCGCGCTCTTGTTGGCCGCGATGCCGCCGGTCACGGACACGCCGTCGAGCTGTTTCAGAAAATCCAGATGGAAATAGGCGCGGCGGAATTCGCCGTCGGTGACGTCCTTTAACCCAACAGATTCCTGCTTGCGTACCGCATCGGCGATGGCGCGGTCCTCGACTTCGCGCAGGGCCTCGGCATCGATCTCGCCGCTGGCATGGCGCTGGCGGGCATCGAGTACGGCCTGCGGACGCAGCAGGCTGCCGACGTGTTCGGCGCGAAACGGGGGGTTGATATGACGCATGGGATTCTCCTGTGGGTCGCCTACGGTTCGAGTTTGGCGAACGGCAGGCCGACGTAGTTTTCCGCGATCGTCGTGCGACCGGCCTTGGAATTCAAGTAGTAGCCGAGTTCGGCCTGCTGAATGCGGGTGTCGAAGTCTTCGGTTGCCGAGAACTTGTGCAGGTTCGTGGTCATCCACCAGGAGAACCGCTCGGTCTTCCAGATCCGGGCCAAACAGGTTGCCGAATAGCGCGCGATCAAGTCGGCACGACTATCGTCGTAGATGCGCCGGAACAGGCGATAGGCCGTGTTGACGTCCGCAATCGCAAGGTTCAACCCCTTGGCACCGGTCGGCGGCACGATATGGGCGGCATCCCCAAGCAGGATCAGGCGGCCGTGCTGCATCGGCTCGGTCACCGAACTGCTCAGCGGCGCGACCGACTTGTCGATCGAATCGCCGGTGACGAGCGTATCGGCTACGTTCTGCGGCAAGCGGCGCTTGAGCTCGGCCCAGAATTCGTCGTCGCTCCAGTTGTCGGGCGATTCCGTATCGGCGACCTGAATATAGTAGCGGCTGCGGGTGGGCGAGCGCATGCTGCACAGGGCAAAGCCGCGCTCATGGGTGGCGTAGATGAGTTCGTCGGCCACCGGCGGCGTGTCGGCCATTACGCCCAGCCAGCCGAGCGGGTATTTGCGCTCGAAGATCTTGAGCCGATCCGCTGGAATACAGCCGCGGGACACACCGTGGGAACCGTCGCAGCCCGCGATATAGGCGCAGTCGAGCCGATATTCGTGACCGGCGTGCTCGAAGGTGACATACGGCGCGTCGGTATCGATCGCATGCGGCTGGACGTTGTCGGCTTCGTACCAGGTGGTCGCACCGATGCCCTCGCGGGCGTTCATGAGATCGCGTGTGACCTCGGTCTGTCCATAGACCGTGACATGCTTGCCGTCGGCCAGTTCCGGCAGGTCGATGCGGACGCGCTCGCCGGCGAAGGCGATGTCGAATCCGGTGTGGATGAGCCCGCGGGCGTCGAGGTTGTCCGACACGCCGGCCTCGCGCAGCAGATCGACCGTGCCCTGTTCCAGCACGCCCGCGCGAATGCGGCCGAGCACATAGTCGGCCGACCGGCGCTCGAGAATTACGTTGTCGATCCCGGCGTTGGCCAGCAACTGGCCGAGAAACAGCCCGGACGGGCCGGCGCCGATGATGGCGACCTGGGTTTTCATTTTTTCTCCCGTGGTATCCCCGGGGGCATGAGCCCGGCGGCAGCGATCGCGTGTTTTCGCGCTAGAAGTCGAAGAACACGGTTTCGTCGTGGCCCTGAAGACGGATCACGAATTCATAGACCGGCTCGTCGTCATCGTGGTCCTCGACCTGCGTCGCGATCAGCGTGCGCCGGCGCTCGGCCGGCACTCGGTTGAGAAACGGGCACGCCGCGTTGGCCTCGCCTTCGTCGTCGAAATACAGCCGCGTATGCAGGTGGATGTTGATGCCGCGGGCGAAGATCATGAGGTTGATGTGCGGCGCCATCTCCGGGCCGTCGGGGTGGGGCAGGCGGCCCGGCTTGATGGTGGTGAACGACCACCAGCCGGCCTGGTCCACGCCCATGCCGGGGGCGACCCGGCCGAAGCTGTTGAAAGCGTTGTCGAAGGAAAAATCCGTGACGTATTGCCCGTGCGCATCCGCCTGCCAGGCCTCGACCAGCACGTCGTCCACCGGCACTTCATTGCCGTCGAGAACCAGGCCTCTGATATGGATGCGCGGGCCCTCGGCGTTCGTGCTGGCCATGACATTGGCGATCTCGTGCTCGCGCTCGGGCAGGCCGGCGACGTTCAGAGCCAGGCCGATATGCACATAGGGCCCGGCGGTCTGCGACGGCGATTCGGGCAGGAAAACGCTGTCGGGGTCCAGCGGCTGGCGATGGTTGTACTGCTGCATGGCGGGCTCCTAGAAGTTCTCGAAAAAGGTCTGCAGTGCGCCGCGGGTGACGATGTCGAAGCGATACACGAGACAGTCGAAGGAGCGCGAGCGGGCCATGTCGAGCCGCGAAGTCAGCGTCTCAACGGCGTCGGCATCGCGGATCGTGTTCACGATCGGGCAGTGCGGAATCAGCGGATCACCCTCGAAATACAGCTGGGTGATCAGCCGGGTCGAGATCGAGGGCCCCATGACCGAGATGTGGATATGCGCCGGGCGCCAGGAGTTCGGGTCGTTCGGCCAGGGGTAGGGGCCGGGCTTGATCGTGCGAAAGCGATACCAGCCGCCTTCGTCGCTGACCGTGCGGCCGACGCCGCCGAAATTCGGATCCAGCGGAGCGGCATAAGTGTCCTTCTTATGCCGATAGCGGCCGCCGGCATTGGCCTGCCACATCTCGACCAGCGTATGCGGCACCGGCTTGCCGAACTGATCGATCACCCGGCCGTAGAGCTGGATGCGTTCGCCCACCGGCAGACCGTCGTGGTCGGTGCCTTCGCGGTAGTTGTTGAGCAGATCGTTGTCATAGGGCCCGAGGGCCAGCCCCTGAAAATCCGGACCAGTGATTTCGGAGGCGCTCGGGGCCTGAATGGCCATGAGCGCCTGGCGCGGCGAGCGGGCAACCGAGGTCTTGTAGCCGGGCGCATACGCGGGTGGATGCCAGTTCCGGTCGCGCATGACGAAGGCGGTGTGTTCGTTGGCTGCCATTGGATCGTTCCTCTGCTCCGGGGTGGCCGGAAGCCCTCGGCCGTAGAGATTCGAAATTGCCGTGGCGGGCCGGCCCCGCCAATTGAAAAGTACGCTGCCCGGCATACCCGTTTGGTTATGTGGCCAGGTTGTTGGCCCAGTTCACGCCGGGGTATTCGGCGGCGGTGGATCGCAGGCAATCGCAGAGCTGGCGGGCTGCGAGCGACATCGGCTGGCTGCTGTTCACGGCGAATCCGACCGAGCCTCCGCGAATCTCCACCGGCGAGTCGACTACGACCATTTGATAGGTGCTTACGGGCGCCCGGGCCGTGTCGGCCGGCGTCACCCAGACCGCATCGCTGCGCAGCACATAGGCCTCTGACAGCGGCAGCGAAAGGGTTTCGATGGCATGGGGCGGGTCGATCGATTGTTCCACCCAGTATCGTTCGACCTGTTCGCGCAGGGTGGTGCCGCGCGGCGGGATCACCCATGGGTAATGGGTAAAGGTTTTGAGGCTGGGCGCGCCGCGGGTATCCAGCGCCGGATGGCCGGAGCGAACCACCACGATCATCGGCTCGTAGTACAGATGCTCGAAAGTCAGGTCACGGATTTCCTGGGCTTCGCTCATGCGGCCGATCACCAGATCGAGCTCGCCGAGCCGCAGCCGGGTGAGCAGGGCCGCACTCGTGCCGGTGTCCACCTCGACTCTCAGATTCGGTTGGCCGCGATGCAGCACGGTCAGCGTTTCCGGCAACAGGCCGCCTTCGACGTTGGACAAGGCGCCGATACGAATCACGGTTTCCGGCGCTTCGCTGCGCACCGCCTCGATGCCTTCGTCGATCGAGCGCAGGGCCGGGGCGGTATAGCGCAGGAGGGTGCGGCCCGCGGGGGTCAGCGTCACGCCGCGCGGGCCGCGTTCGAACAGCACCACGCCCAGATTCGTCTCCAGTTCGCGGATGGTCTTCGACATGCCCGGCTGGGTGATCGACAGCGCCTCGGCCGCCGAGGCGAACTGGCCATGTCGGGCGACCGCCGCGAAGGCGGCCAGATGGCGCAGTTTGATCGGCGAGTGGATCATGGCGTTCAGCGTAATGTAATCGAGCGGTCTTGCCGTGCACTTTGCGCGGCCGCCTCTCGGCAGCGACGGCGTTGCGGACGGATGGGCCGTAATGGCCGGAAACGACCGCCGATGCCGTCAGGGCGAACCGAGCATCAGGATGGGCTTCAGGGTTTCGCCCTTCTCGCTATCCGCGGCGGCCTGGTTGATTTCCTCGAAATCGTAGTAGCGTACGAGTTTGTCGAACGGGAACCGCCCTTCGAGATAGAGGTCGACCAGCTTGGGAATGAAAGTCCGGGCCACGCTGTCGCCTTCGACGATGCCGCGAATCTGCTTGCCGCCGATCAGCAGGTCGTTGACGTCGAAGTAGGTCTCCTCGCCAAGCGGCGGGGCGCCGACCGCGCCGATGACGCCGCGTTTGCCCAGACTGTCGATGCTCTGGCGGAACACGCTCGTGTTGCCGGTGGATTCAACGGCGTAGTCGACACCACCGCCGCTGATTTCGCGGATGGTCGCCACGGGGTCCTCGTTGCGGGCGTTGATGACGTGGGTGGCCCCGAGTTCGCGAGCCAGAGCCAGCCGGGATTCGATGATATCCACGGCAATGATTTCGGCGGCCCCGGCGACCCGGGCGGCCAAGATCGCGGACTGACCGACAGCGCCCGCGCCGAATACGGCGATCCGGCTGCCCGGCGCTACCGCCAGGGAATTCATCACCGCGCCGGCTCCGGTCTGGATACCGCAGCCCAGGGGGCCGAGCAGGGCCAGCGGGGCCTCATCGGGCACGCGGACTGCATTGTTTTCTCGGCACAGGGCGTAGGTTGCGAACGACGACTGGCTGAAGAAGTGGTCGTTGATCGCCGCGCCATGATCGTCGGTCAGCGCGTGTCCGCCGTCCGGACCGGCGCCGCCAAAGTTGCGGGCAAAGAAGTCCATGCAGTAGCTCGGCGCGCCGTCGTCGCAATTGGCGCAGTCGCCACAGTGGCCGTAGGAGAGCACAACATGGTCGCCGGGTTTCAGATGGCCCACATTCGGGCCGATGGCCTCGACGACACCGGCGCCCTCATGGCCCAGTACCGCCGGCAACGGGACGGGATAGAGCTGGTCGCGCACAATCAGGTCGGTATGACACAGCCCGGTGGCGACGATGCGCACACGCACCTCATCGCCGACCGGGGCGCGCAGATGCAGGGTCCGGATATCGAACGGCGCCCCGCGGCTGGGCGTCACGGCGGCCCGCACTGGCCGGGGTTGATTGCTGTCGGTCATGGCGTACTCCGTGATTGTCGGTCGTCGGTGGTGATCAAAGCGGATAGTCGGGCGCTTCGCCCTTGATCGTAAGCCACTGCCATCGGGTGAATTCTTCCCAGTTGGCGGGGCCGCCGATACTGGTTCCGTTGCCGGACGCGCCGACACCGCCGAACGGGTTGATGACTTCGTCGTTGACCGTCTGGTCGTTGATGTGAAGCAACCCGGTGTCGAGCCTTTCGCCAAGCGCCAGCGCGCGCCCGACGTTGTTTGAAATGATGGCCGCGGACAGGCCGTACTCCGTGTTATTGGCCAGGCGCACGGCTTGATCGTCGTCGTCGAAGGGAACGACCACCGCTACCGGCGCGAAGGTCTCTTCATGAAAGATCGGGTTGTCGGCATCGACATCGATCATCACGGTGGGCCGGAGGAATCGATCCTGGTGGTCGCCGCCCACCAGCAGCCGCCCTCCGGCCCGCGTTGCCGATTCGAGCAGCGCCAATGCATGCCGGAGTTGGCCGTCGTCGATCAACGGGCCGAGCGCAGCCCCGTCGTCGGTCGCCGGATCGCCGACGGTCAGGCTTCGCGCCCTGGCCACCAGCCGGTCGACGAACGCGTCATGGATCGCGCGGTGGACGAGAATTCGGCCCGTGGACATACAGACCTGCCCCTGGTGGAGGTAGGCGCCCCAGGTGGCATTGCTGACCGCCCGGTCCAGGTCGGCGTCGTCGAGCACGATCAGCGAGTTTTTGCCGCCGAGTTCGAGTGAGACTTTCTTGAGATGCTGGCTGGCCGCCGCGCCGATCCTGCGCCCGGCCGCCGTCGAACCCGTGAACTGGATCATCGCGATGTGTGCGTCACTGACCAGCGCCTGGCCGGTTTCGGCCCCGCCCGGGAGTACGTGCAGCAAGCCGGCCGGCAGGCCGGCCTGTTCCAGCAGGCGGGCGATGACGAAGCCCCCGCATACACTCGTGCGCGGGTCGGGTTTGAGCACCACCCCGTTGCCGAGCGCCAGAGCCGGCGCGACGGCACGCAGGGCCAGAATCAACGGAAAATTAAACGGCGCGATTACGCCGACCACACCCACGGGACGGCGCCGGGCCAGACTGAGCCGGCCGGGCGTGGATGGCAGGACTTCGCCATGACTCTGCGAAGGCAGGCTCGTGGCTTCGTGAAGAATCTTGAGGCTGTTCCGGGTTTCGAATTCGGCCTTGCCACGGGTCGAACCGCTTTCGCGAATGAGCCAATCCACGATGCTGTCTTGCTTCGCTTCGGCCAGTTCGGCTGCCCGCCGAAATACCGCCGCGCGCTGCTCGTAGGGTCGGGCGGCCCAATCGCGTTGGCACTGGCATGCGGTGGCGGCCGATGTGGCCACTTGTGCCTCGCTGGCCTGGCCAATCGTACCGAGGCGCTGTCCGGTCGCGGGCGACAGCGTGTCCATCATGTTCGGACTGGATCGCCATTCGCCGTCGAACAAACAGCCGTTCCAGTCGATCTCGGCAAATAAATCGGCATCGCTCATCGGGGACTCCTCGGGCTCGTGCGCCTCGCGCATGGGCAGAGACGTTTGGTTATGCGCTATAACGATATCCCGGTGTCCACCATCGGACCATTAGCCGAAGGGTTGAGCCGCTGTTGCTATGACCGGTGGGCGTGCAGCCGCCGGCCGTGGCGTCAGGCGTTTGTGTCTCGCTCGCCGATCGGTTGCCCCCAAGCGTGTTTCTTGGCCAGTTTGAAGGCATGATTGGCGGCCGGCACGCCCGCATAGATCGCCACATGCATCAATGTCTGGCGCAGCTGGGCCTCGGACAAACCGATACGCTTGGCGGTCTCCAGATGCAGTTCCAGTTCGCCGTCGCGGCCGAGCGCGGCCAGCACCGCCAGGGTGATCATGCTGCGCTCGGGCCGGGTCAGATCGGTATTGCCCCAGAGCTCGCCCCAGGCCAGACGCGTGATCATGTCCTGGAAGGGCGCGTCGAGCGTGGTGGTGTTGTTCGAGGCGCGCTCGACGTGTTCGGCGCCGAGGACCGACTTGCGGATCGCCAGACCATCGTCGTAGCTGGCCGGCGCTCGCGTGCTACCGGCCGAGAGCGCGTCGCCCAGCCACGCGACGAAGCGTTCCGGCGCCTCGACCGCCGGCACATGGCCCACACCGTCGAGCACGCTCTGTTGGCTGTCCGGCAGCTCATGGGCAAGGGTCGAGAGCGTGTCTGGCGGGGTCGCGCCGTCATCGGCGCCGGTCAGCAGATTCACACAACGGTCGACGCCGTTTAGGTTGCCGCGGAAATCGGCCTCGGCGAGCAGTTCGCACAGCCGGGCATAGGATTCGTCGTCGCAGCGGCCGAGCTGGGTCTGCCAGCCGGAAACTGACGCCGGATGGGCCGTCTTGAAGATCGGGCCGAACCAGCGATCGACCAGTTCCGGCGCCATGGCGGCCAGTCCTTCGTCGCGTACCCGGGCGGCGCGCTGATGCCAGAGGTCCGGCTGGCCGATGACCGCGCCCGTATTGGTCAAGGCAACCCGCCCGAGACGCTGGGGCGCCCGGCGGAGGAGTGCCTGGCCGACGACGCCCCCGATCGAGGTGCCCACGAAATGTGCGCGTTCGATATTCAGCGCATCAAGCAAGGCCACGGCCTCGGCCGCCAGATCGTCGGCGGATAGCGCGCCGGCCGCGGTCGCGCTCGCACCGTGACCGGGCAGATCCCAGGTGATCAGCCGGAAACGGCCGGCCAGGGCGGAGATCACCTCGTCCCAGACGGCCTGGGTCATCCCCAGCGGGTGGGCCAGCAGCACCGCCGGTGCGGATTTCGGGCCGGTGTCGCGATAGGCGACGGCGCGGCTTTGGATATCGACGAACGGCATGAGGCCTCCGAGTGGGTTTCGCGGTGTTTCCTTCTTCATTTATCCACAGATGGACGCAGATTCACGCAGATCGAAAAAAGAAGATGCGGACAGGGTGGCCCACGCTTCCATCGGTGGCCATCTGTAGACGGGCTTTTCGTCAATGCATATCAGACCCGCTCCAGCACGGTGGCAATCCCCTGACCGACGCCGATGCACATCGTCGCCAGTCCGTAGCGGGCATCACGACGCACCATTTCGTGCAGCGCGGACTGGATGATGCGCACGCCGGACATGCCGAGCGGGTGGCCCAGCGCGATGGCGCCGCCGTTGGGGTTGACCCGCTCGTCGTCGTCGGCGAGGCCCCAGCCGCGAGTCACCGCCAGCGCCTGGCTGGCAAACGCCTCGTTGAGCTCGATGACATCCATGTCGTTGATCGACAACCCGAGGCGGGCAAGCAGCTTATTGCTGGCATGCAGCGGGCCCATGCCCATGATCCGCGGCTCGACCCCGGCCGTGGCCATGCCGCGGATGCGGGCCATCGGCATCAGGTCGAAATCCTTGATCGCCTGTGCGCCGGCCACCAGCAGCGCGCCGGCGCCGTCGTTGACGCCCGAGGCATTGCCGGCGGTGACGGTGCCGTTGTCACGAAAGGGCGTGGGCAGCCTGGCCAGTTGGTCGAGGGTGGATTCGGGGCGCGGGTGTTGGTCGGTGTCGAAGACCAGCGGCTCTTGCTTGCGGCGCGGGATTTCGATGGGCGTGATCTGCTCGGCCAGCCGCCCGGCCTCGCGCGCCGCCTCGGCCTTTTGCTGCGAGCGGTAAGCGAAGGCGTCCTGATCCTCGCGGGATACCGCGAACTGCTCGGCGACGTTCTCGCCGGTCACGGGCATGGAGTCGACGCCGTACTGCTTCTTGAGCAGGGGGTTGATGAAGCGCCAGCCGATGGTCGTGTCTTCCATGGTCTGGCTGCGGGCGAACGCGCTCGGTGCCTTGGAGACCACATACGGCGCCCGCGACATCGACTCCACGCCACCCGCCAGCATCAGCCCGGTCTCGCCGGCCTTGATCGCCCGCGCCGCGGTGCCGACCGCGTCCATGCTCGAGCCGCACAGGCGGTTGATGGTGGCCCCGGGCACGGTGTGCGGCAGGCCGGCCAGCAGCAGCGACATGCGCGCCACATTGCGGTTGTCCTCGCCGGCCTGGTTGGCGCAGCCGGCGATCACGTCGTCGATCGCGGCCGGGTCCAGGTTGGGCGCTTCGGCCAGCACCGCCTTGAAGACATGCGCGAGCAGGTCGTCGGGGCGTACCGCGGCCAGCGTACCGCCGAAGCGGCCGACCGCGGTGCGGCGGGGATGGCAGAGAAAGACTTCATGGGCCATGGGTTACTCCGGGAAAGCGATTCGTTCTTTTACTTGTCCGCAGATCTACGCAGATACAAGAAGACGATTTCGGGTGCTGGTCTTGCTTCGAGTCGGTTCAGGGGCTGAGAGTCCGTGAGCGCGACCCTGATGAACGCGAAGTTCATGCAAGCGATCTCTTATGTACAAAGTTCAGTCAAAGCCTTGACGACGCCATTGCTAGCGCACCGGAAGCAGCACTGCCTTGATCCTGCTTCTTGTTTGCGCTCATTCGCGTGCATTTGCGGACAAAATGCCCCGGCTTATCCAGCTGAGTGTCGTACATAATCAAGCGCGACCTTCCTTTCTTCATCTGCGTAGATCTGCGTCGATCTACGGACAAAATCTTTGGAGAACGGTTACGCCTCGCTGTGATGGCGCTCCGTGCGTGCCTTCAACGCGCGCAGCACGGTCAATTCGTTGTCGTCCGGCTCGGCGGTGGTGGTCAGATCGTCGGCGAAAGCGATCTCCCAGCCGGTGGCGCCGGTCACATCCTCGCGCGATACGCCGGGATGCAGCGAGGTCACCGTCAGTGCCTTCGTCGCCGGGTCGGGCTGCATGACGCACAAATCGGTGATCACGCGGGTGGGGCCGGCGCCGATGTTGGGCACGCCGTCGCGGGCGGTGCCGTCACGCCCGAAGCCGACGGTGGTCACGAAATCGACCGCTTCCACGAAGGTCCGCCTGGAATGCTTGAGGGTGATGAAGATCTCGCCGGTGCAGGTGGCCATTTCCGGCGCTCCGCCGCCGCCCGGCAGGCGCACCTTGGGTTCGCGATAGTCGCCGATCAGCGTGGTGTTGAGGTTGGCGTACTTGTCGATCTGGGCCGCGCCCAGAAAACCGACATCGATCTTGCCGCCCTGGACCCAGTAACGGAACATCTCCGGCACGGAGACGGTGGTCAGCGCGGTTTCGCACAACTCGCCGTCGCCGATCGACAACGGCAGTACCTCGGGTTTGGTTTCGAGCGTGCCGGACTCGTAGATCAGCACCACGTCGGGCGCGTGGGTCAGGCGCGCCAGGTTGGCGGCTTCGCTCGGCAGGCCGATGCCGACAAAGCAACTCTGGCCGTTGCGCAGGGCGCGCGAGGCGGTGACCGTCATCATTTCGGCGGCACTGTAGCGTTCGCTCATGCCGAGGCTCCGTTGTTGGCGGTGGTGTTGAACACGTGTTCGTCCAGCCAGGCGGAAAATGCCGCGCGGTCGCGGGAAATCGGGTCCCAGTCCTTGTAAAACTTGTTCGAGCGCGGGTAGTAGCCGTGTGCATACGAGGGCCGGGCACCGCCCGGCGCCGCGCAGACCGCGCCGATCACCCAGGCCGGGATCACGCAGGCGTTGGTGCCGCAGTCCAGTTCGTCGACGATCTCCTCGACCGTGACGATCGAGTGCTGCGCGGCCATGACCGCTTCCTTCTGCACGCCGACGATCCCCTCGACCAGTACATTGCCGTGCCGGTCGGCCTTCTGGGCGTGCACGATCGATACATCCGGCCGGATCGACGGCACGGCGGCCAGCCGCTCGCCGGTGAACGGGCATTCGATGAACTTGATCTGGTCGTTGACCTTGGGCAGGTCCGAGCCGATATAGCCGCGCAGGATCGCCAGCGGCAAACCAGCCGCACCCGCTTCAAAGGCGTTGGCCATGGCCGCATGGCTGTGTTCGAGAATCTCGATCGGATGTGGCCAGCCGTGTTCGACCGCATCACGCAACCGGTGCAGCGAGCCCACGCCCGGGTTGCCGCCCCAGGAGAAAATCAGCTTTTTCGCGCAGCCGGCGCCGATCATCTGGTCGTAGATCAGATCCGGCGTCATGCGGATCAGGGTCAGCTCGCGTTTCTTCTGGCGGATGATCTCGTGGCCGGCCGCAAATGGAATCAGATGCGTGAAGCCTTCCAGGGCCACGGTGGCGCCATCGGCCACATATCGATCCACCGCCTCTGCCAGGGGCAGGAATTCGGACATGGATGCACTCCGGCTTTTTGATTCGCTATGCGAACCAAGGTTTGCTATGCGAATAATCTAGGGGAGCCGGCGCCGGTCGTCAATTCGTCTTTGGTCAACCGTGGATCAAGGCGCTGCACAATCGACGGGCCATGGGGCTTGTCACTTGTCATGGGCGGCGATGGCGGTCAGCGATTGCGCAGCGCAGCCTCAACACGTGATACCTGGGCCGCACTGGTGCCGACGTAGGCGGCGGGATCGACCGCCGCGCGAACGCGCTCTGTGTCGAACGCCGCGGCGATCTCGGGAATGGCCAGCAGCGCCTCGGCATAGTCGCAGCGCTCGCGCAGCGCGGTTTCGGCGGCCTGTGCCGCCAGTGTTCGGGCGCGATCGAGCGGCATCGCCTGTCGTAACAGCGCAACCGTCGGTGCCGAGAGATTGGCGCCACCGGACAGCGCCAGATTGGTACGCATGGCTTCGGTATCGACTTGCAACTCGCCGACCAGCGGCACGAGTGTTTCGAGCGCGCCTTCGAGTAGCAGCACGGCATCGACCAGCGGCGCCCATTCGGCATGCCATTCGCCGAAGGCGCGCTCATGGGCCTGGGCGCCGGCGCTGTGAATCGTGCCCACGGCGGCATGGATCTGGCGCGCCGCGGCCCGGATTCGCGCGCTGCCCACCGGGTTGGCCTTGTGTGGCATGGACGACGAGCCGCCGGCGCCGGTCGCGGCCGGTTCACGCGCTTCGCCGACCTCGGTCTGGGCCATCCAGGCGATGTCGGTCGCCATCTTTTCGGCCGCCACGGCGACCGCGCCCACCGCGTCCACGATTGCGAGTATCGGTTGGCGATCGGTATGCCAGGGCAGTAGCGGACTGTTCAGCCCCAGTGCCGCGGCCAGCGCCGTCATCAGCTCGAGCCCGTCGTCCAGGCCGTGATGCGCCGCCACCGGGCCGCCGAACTGCACGAACAGGCCTTCGGCGGCCACCTGCTTCAGGCGTTTTTCGGCAGCGGCCAGAGCCGTCAGCCATTGCCCGACCTTGGCGCCGAAGGTGATCGGCAGGGCCTGCTGGGTCAGTGTTCGCCCGATCATCGGGGTGTCGCGGTGGCGCTGCATGAGCGCGCTGCCGCCATCGATGGTCGCCTCGATATAGCCGAGACAGCATGCCAGACGCGGCTTGAGCATCAGCATGAGCGCCGAATCGATCACGTCCTGGCTGGTCGCGCCCTTGTGCAAACAGGGCTTGAGTTCGCCGGGTAGCAGGGCCTTGGCCTGCTTGACGAAGGGAATGGCGACATTGCCGCCATCGGCGGCCTCGCGGGCTAGCATTTCGGCATCGAATGCCTCGGCGCGAATCGTGCCGGCGATGGCCTGCGCCGTGCCCGCGGGCAGATGACCGGCCGCTTCCTCGACCCGGGCCAGCGCGATCTCGAACCGACACATGGCAGCGATGAACGCCCGCGCGTCGCAGGCGGCGATGCCGGCCGGGCTCATGAATGGATGACGGAGGAACAGGTCGTACATGGCGCTTCCGCAGTAATGGATGCCGGCGGGTGGCGTTAATGCGCGCAAGGTGGCCTGGTGCACGCCAACGTCGTTGTGAACGACGGGCCTCGCGAGCACGTCACGCGATCAAGTCTTCGGCCCGACACGCACGATAGCCAGCCGAGCGTGCCGCCGGCAAACAGGCCAAGCGCCGCCGTCGGCCCGCCCCCGGGTTGTTCACTCGACCGTGCGTTCGATTTGCCGGGCGGTCTCCAGCAGCAGCGGCAGGAAGTCCTGTTCCAGTGTTTCGCGGGCAACGCGTGCCGCATTGGTGCTGACATTCAACGCACCCAGCAGTTTGCCGTGCTGATTGCGCACCGGCACCGCCAGAGACCGCAGGCCGGACTCCAGCTCCTGATCGACAATGCAATAACCGTCGCGGCGTACCTCGGCGATGCAGGCGCGCAGCGCCGTCGCATCGGTGATCGTGTTCGGGGTATGGGCCACCAGGGCGTCCCGGGCCAGAATCTGGTCGAGCCGATCGGGCGTGAATGCCAACAACACACGGCCCATCGAGGTCGCGACCGCGGGCAGGCGCGAACCGATGTTGAGTGCGACCGTCATCAATCGGTGCGGCGCGGCGGAACGCGCGACATAGATCACGTCGGCGCCGTCCAGTACGCCCATCGAGGAGGATTCGCCGGTCACCTCCGTGATGTGCTCCAGATGCTGGCGCACGATCGACTGATAACCATTGGCCGACAGAAAGGCATAGCCCAGATCGAGCGTTCGCGGCGCCAGCTCGAAATAGCGGTCCTGTTTGCGGACATAGCCCAGCCCGTGGAGGGTGAGCAGAAAGCGCCGGGCCTTGGCCCGGTTGATGCCGTTGCGGGCCGCCACTTCGCTGAGCGTCATCCGGGGATGCTCGCGATCGAAGGTACGGATGATCTCCAGCCCGGTGGCCAGCGCGCTGACGAAATCGCGATGATCGGGCGCCAGGGCGGCGTTTTCGGTCTCCGGCAGATCCTGTTTCAAGCTACGCAATCCTCTATCGATGCATGGGCAACACGCGCGGCGACAGTGTGGCAGCTTTTGTGCGCAATGCGAACAACATGACGGTATCGGTGCGGCGATAAGCTCATTGATGGGTGGCGGGAGCGCTCGCGCCGCGAAACGCCGGGCACTACCCCCGTGCCGGTCGCGTTAACAGCCCCGGATCGCGCTCGCGAGACGCGCCTGTCGGCACAGGCCGACGGGCGGCTATGATGGGCGGCATTCATTCAGGCGTGGGAGCGCGGCGTGAAGATTCTGTTGCTCAATGGGCCCAACCTCAATCTGCTCGGCGAGCGCGAACCGGAGATCTACGGCGCGACCACGCTGGCCGATATCGAGGTCGCGCTGGCGCGCCGTGCCGAGGCCGGCGGGGCATCGCTCGAGGCCTTTCAGACCAACCACGAGGGCGAGGCGATCGAGCGCATTCATGCCGCCCGTGGCGCGGCCGACGCGATCATCATCAATCCGGCGGCCTGGACGCATACGTCCGTGGCGTTGCTGGATGCGCTGAACGCGTTCGATGGGCCGGTGGTGGAGGTGCATTTGTCGAACGTGCACAAGCGGGAATCGTTTCGCCACCAGTCCTATGTCTCGAAGCGGGCCGATGGCGTCATTGCCGGGCTGGGCGCCTTCGGCTATGCCGCGGCCCTGGATTTCGTGCTTCGGCATCGCGAAGGGGCCGCCTTCCCCTGACACGGCCGCCGCGCCGGCGTGCTCGGTCGGACTTGTTGTGCGACTTGCGGCCGGCTGGTCGCAGTGCGAACTTAAGGCGAGCGTCGGCTCGACCGGTGGGGCGAAAGTGCTCGCGGCCTGTGGCGCGATGAATTCGAATAACGAGGAGCGACCGACATGAAGGAACTGGCATTGCTGATCGGCGGGCAAGAGCGCGCCGCGGCCAACGGCGCGACGTTCGAACGGTGCAACCCGGCCGGGGGCGATGTGGTGACGCGGGCGCCGGCTGCGGCGGTGGCCGATGCCGAAGCCGCGGCCGAGGCCGCGTCGAAGGCATTCGCGGACTGGTCTGCCACCGGCCCCGGCGAGCGCCGGACCCGGTTGCTGGCCGCCGCCGACGCGCTCGAAGCCCGTGCCCAGGATTTTACCCGCGCCATGGTCGAAGAGACCGGGGCGACGTCCGGTTGGGCCGGTTTCAACGTGCATGTGGCTGCCGGCATGCTGCGCGAGGCGGCCGGGCTGACCACCCAGATTCAGGGTGCGACCATACCGACCGACGTGCCGGGCAATCTGGCGATGTCGATGCGCGTGCCCTGTGGCCCGGTGCTGGGTATCGCGCCGTGGAATGCACCGGTCATTCTGGGCGTTCGTGCCATTGCGACGGCGCTGGCCTGTGGCAACAGCGTGGTGCTCAAGGCGTCGGAACAGTGCCCGGCCGTGCATCATCTGATCGGCGAGGCGCTGATCGAGGCCGGCATGGGCGAGGGTGTGGTCAATGTCGTAACCAACGCGCCGGACGATGCGGCCGACGTGGTCCGGGCCCTGATCGAGCATCCAGCGATTGCGCGTGTGAACTTTACCGGCTCGAGTCCGGTCGGGCGGATCATCGGTCAGATCGCGGCCGGGGTGTTCAAGCCGGCGCTGCTGGAACTGGGCGGCAAGGCGCCGTTCGTGGTCGCCGATGACGCGGATCTGGATGCCGCCGTCGCCGCGGCCGCCTTCGGGGCGTTCTTTCACCAGGGCCAGATCTGCATGTCGACGGAACGGCTCGTGGTCGCCGAATCGGTCGCCGATGCCTTTGCCGACAAGCTCGCGGCCAAGGTGGCCACGCTCAAGGCCGGTGATCCGCGCCATGAGGATACGCCGCTCGGTACGTTGATCGGCGAGCCGTCGCGCGTTCATCTCAACGAACTGATCGCGGATGCCCGCGCCAAGGGGACGGCCGTGCTCGTTGGTGGCGAAGCGGATTCGGTGATCATGCAGCCGACCGTGCTCGATCGCGTGACCCCGGAAATGCGCATCTACGGCGAGGAATCCTTCGGCCCGGTGGTGGCCATGGTGCGCGTGGCCGGCGGCGACGATGAACTGGTGCGGGTGGCCAATGATACGGAGTACGGGCTGTCGGCAGCCGTATTCTCCGGCGACGGCGCCCGCGGCATGGCGATCGCCCAGCGCATTCGCTCGGGCATCTGCCACGTCAACGGCCCGACCGTGCATGACGAGCCGCAGATGCCCTTCGGCGGCGTGAAAGCGTCGGGCCACGGCCGTTTCGGCGGCCAGGCCGGGATTGCCGAGTTCACCGAGCTGCGCTGGGTCACACTGCAGACCGGGCCGCGCCACTACCCGATCTGAACCGTGTTGCGCGCGGCGCGCCCTCGGCTCGGACCGCGGCTGATGTGATCCGCCGGGTCGTGATTGCGTGTTATTGATTCGAAGCCAAAACAGCTGACTTCGTCAGCTGTTTTCAACGCCTTCAAAAATAAAAGCCGGCGCCTGTCCGTCTGTTATTTTCAAAGGCGTCGCGGCCGATGGCCGCGACGAGCATGCGGTCGCATACTCGCGCTATTAACCCGAAAAATCATCTATTTCTGTGCAGGGTTAATAGCTTGGCCGCAAACAACAAAGGAGGCACAGCCATGCCGATAGCGCCCGTCAACGGTCAGCAGTTGTTCTATCGCGATACGGGAGGCGAGGGTCCGGTCCTTGTGTTTTCGCACGGGCTGCTGATGGATCACGAGATGTTCGAGCCGCAATTGGAGGCGTTCGGCTTGATCTGCCGCTGCATCGCCTGGGACGAGCGTGCCCACGGCCAGACCGCCGGCGACGATGTCGCGCCATTCAGCTACTACGACTCGGCCGGCGACCTGGTGGCGTTGCTCGATTATCTGGGCATCGAGCGGGCCGTGCTGGTCGGCATGAGCCAGGGCGGCTATCTGTCGCTGCGCTGTGCGCTCACCCATCCACAGCGCGTGGAGGCACTGGTATTGATCGACACCCAGGCGCGTGTCGAGGAGCCGGCCAAGCTAGCCGGCTATGAGCAGATGCTCGATGTCTGGACCCGCCAGGGCCTGCCGGATTCCATCGCCGACGATATCGCCGACATCATTCTCGGGCCGGCCTGGCACGGCGCCGAACAATGGAAGGCCAAGTGGCGTGGCTGGCAATCGCATAATCTGAAACAGGCCTTCCGTACCCTGATTGATCGCGACGACATCAGCCGCGATATCGCCCGTATCGAGGTTCCGGCGCTGGTCATCCACGGTGAGGCGGATCAGGCGATCACGCTGGATCGGGCCGAGGACATGGCCGGGCACCTGCGGCACGCCGAGATGGTCACCGTGCCCGAGGCCGGCCACGCGCCGAATCTGACCCATCCGGAGCCCGTCAATGCGGCCATAAGCCGGTTTCTGAAACGGCTGGGATACATCTGAGGCGGGGTGCTTCGCTGGCGCGTCCGTGGCCGTGCGGCCGCTCGTGCATGATTTCGAACGTGCCGGCGCCTGGCTCGCTGCGGAATTCGCGGCAGACGTTCTGCCACACGGCGCAAACGCTGCCGGCAACATGCACGCGCATAGCCCGTGTTTGCGATTTAAACAACAGGCATCGACCCGTTACTTTGGGACCGAACAACAGGCGCTAATCCGGCCTGCGTAACGACCCGATATCGCTTTGATCCGCGGCCGTTGTCGGGTCGACACTCTCTTTTGCCCCGCGGCATTTATCCGCAGCCGAGCGCTGACTGACGGCGGGCGCGTACCCCGGGGTTACCGGCGCCGTGACCGGCGCGGATTCAGGAGGCGTCGGCGGTCAGGCCGTATTTTCGAAGCTTTCGGAAAATCGTGGGCTGGCTGGCGCCGAGTTCGCGGGCGATCTGATACGTGCTTGTACAGCGTTTCAACGCCGCCGCCAGGCAGTCCCGTTCCGCGGCTTCGACCGCCTCGCGCAGGCGTGGCAGCGGGGCGGCTTCGTCCGCGCGGCCGGGGCTGTGGTTCGCGCCGGGCACGGGACCGAGGGTTGGCGCTGCATGAATCGTGCTGTCGTCGCTCAGGACGTAAAGCCGCTCGAGCCCGTTTTCCAGTTCGCGCAGATTGCCGTCCCAGCGTTGTGCCAGCAGCGCCGACCAGGCATCCGGCGCCAGCGATTTGCGTTTTCCATAGCGCTGGTTGAGCGCTGCCAGCATGCGCTGGATGAACAGCGGGATATCTTCGGACCGGTCTCGCAGCGCCGGAATCGTGATCGGCACGACGTTGATCCGGTGATACAGGTCGAGGCGGAAACGTCCGTCCGCCACCATGGCGTCGAGATCGCGGTTGGTCGCCGCGACGAGTCGAAAATCGGCCACGTGTGATTCAGTGCTGCCCAGCCGCGTGACGCGTCGGTCCTGCAGGATGCGCAGCAGCTTGGTCTGCATGGCCGGCGAGAGTTCGGCAACCTCATCCAGAAACAGTGTGCCGCCGTGGGCGCGCTCGGCCAGCCCGGGTTTGCCGTTGCGGGCCGCGCCACTGAACGCGCCCGCGACATAGCCGAACATCTCCGACTCGAACAACGTCTCCGGAATGGCGCCGCAATTGGCTTCGACGAACGGGCCGTCCGCGCGTGGGCTGCGGCGATGGAGCAGGCCCGCGATCCGTGTCTTGCCCACGCCGGTTTCCCCCAGCAACACGACGCTCGCGTCGGTGGGGGCCACGCGTTCCAGCAGCGACACGATCTCGCGCATGCGCGGGTTGCAGGTCGGGATATCCGCGTCGGCATCCAGTGCCGTCGGCGGGGCGGTTTCGCGCGCGGCCAGCTGGCGCTGCAGCAATTCGTACTCGCGCTGCAGCGTACGGATGTCGGTCATGTCCTTGGACAGGCTCACGACCCGAACCAACTGGTCGCCATCCCAGACCGGGTAGGCGCTGGCCATCACCGAGCGGCCGGTACGCGTGGCCTGCATGAGATGGCAGGGGCGGCGCTGTTCGAGTACGCGCACCGTGATCGACGGCGAGAGGATGCCATCGCGTTGCAGATCGTATGTGGAGGCGTTGATGAAGTCCCGCAGCGGCAGGCCATAGACGCCGGCGCAACTTTCGCTGGCCTTGAGAATGCGGCCGCGCTCGTCGGCGATCACGACGTGGTCGTGGGAATAGGCGAGAACCGCATCGAGTTCCAGGGCATTGAGGGGGGCGATTGACGTCATGGCGATCGAGTCGTAATTGAATCAGGCAAATCTATTTTGAATCGCCTGCCGCAGTCAAAGATTCATTATTGAATTGTTCGGCGGGCTCGCTCATCGCTGAATCAAGGGGTTACATCCCGGCCCGCTTATTGCTCTACAAGACGTAGATATAACGAAGGCGAGAACCATGGCCAGCAACGAACGCAATCAACCGCTCGGCGGCAACACCATGCCGCGCTTTGGCGGCCCGGCCACGATGATGCGCCTGCCGAGCCAGGCCGATGCGGCGGGCCTGGATGCTGCGTTCGTTGGCGTGCCGCTGGATATCGGCACCTCCAACCGGCCCGGCACCCGGCTCGGGCCGCGTCAGATCCGCGACGAATCGCGCATGTTGCGGCCATACAACATGGCCACCGGCGCGGCCCCGTTCGATGCCCTGCAGGTCGCCGATATCGGCGACGTCCCGATCAATACCTTCGATCTGAAAAAGAGCGTGGACATCATCGAGGCCTTCCATGCCGAGATCATCGCCACCGGCTGCCGGCCGCTGACGCTGGGCGGCGACCACACGCTCACGCTGCCGATCCTGCGGGCCATGGCCCGGCGGCATGGCCCGGTGGGATTGATCCATGTCGACGCCCATGCCGATACCAACGAGCACATGTTCGGCGAGGCAATCGCCCACGGCACGCCGTTCCGGCGCGCCATCGAGGAAGGGCTGATCGACACGCCGCGCATGATCCAGATCGGGCTGCGCGGCACCGGCTACGCCGCCGACGATTTCGACTGGGCGCGCCAGCAGGGCACACGCGTGGTGCCGGCCGAACAGTGCTGGCACAAGAGTCTGTCGCCGCTCATGGCCGAAACACGTGAGCAGGTCGGCGGTGGCCCGGTTTACCTGAGTTTCGACATCGACAGCCTCGATCCCGGGTTCGCGCCGGGCACAGGCACCGCCGAGATCGCCGGCCTGACGCCGCCGCAGGCACTGGAGATCGTGCGCGGCTGCCGCGGCCTGGATCTGGTCGGGGCCGATCTGGTCGAGGTCGCGCCGCCCTACGACCCGAGCGGCAATACGGCACTGCTGGGCGCCAATCTGCTCTACGAAATGCTCTGTGTGCTGCCGGGCGTGACGTATCGCGAATGACCCATCGCCGGGTAGCAGCCGGCATGACCCAACCGACATAAAAACCACGGGGGAGACAATGAGCCAAACAGCAAGCGATACCGCACGGTCCACGGGCCGGGCCGGCGTGGTCGAGGTCCGCTCGATCGATTACGTGCCCAAGTCCGAGCGCCACGGCAAGGTCTGGCACCAGGGGCCGTTCTGGTTCACGGGCAACTTCGTGCTCACGACCATGGTCACCGGCTTCGTCGGCCCGTCGATGGGGCTGGGTGTGTGGTGGAGCGTGCTCGCGGTGGTGCTGGGCGCGGCTTTCGGCACGTTCTTCATGGCGTTCCATGCCAATCAGGGGCCGCGCCTCGGGCTGCCGCAGATGATCCAGTCGCGCGCCCAGTTCGGCTCGCGCGGGGCGATTCTGCCGTTTGCTGCCACCATCTTCGTCTACTGCGGCTTCAACGTGTTCAATGTCATTCTGGCCACCGAAGCACTGCGGCTGGTGCTGCCCGGCGGGCCGCTGTTCTGGTATCCGTTGCTGGTGCTGCTGGCCATCGGCATTGCCGTCATTGGCCACGATCTGCTGCATTTCGTGCAGCGCTGGCTCACGCCGATCCTGATTGCCGTATTCGCGGTGCTTACGATTGGCGCGGTGGTGCTGCACGGGCACGCTGCGGCGCATCAGTCCGGCGCGGGCTGGGCCGTTTTTCTGGTGCAGTTCTCGGCCGCGGCCGGTTACCAGATCAGTTATGCCGTGTATGTGTCCGATTATTCACGTTATCTGCCGAGCAACGTGTCGTCGCGCGGCGTGATTTCCTGGACCTATCTCGGCGCGGGCGGTTCGGCGATCTGGCTGATGTCGCTGGGCGCATTTCTGGCGGCGGCGCTGCCGCACCCGGAAGCGATCGGCAGCCTACAGTCGGTGGGCAACGAAATACTGCCCGGCTTCGGTACCTTCGCCGTGCTGGCCTCGGTGCCGGCGCTGATCAGCGTGATGGCCGTGAACATGTACGGTGCCATGCTCACCGGTATCAGCACCATCGACGCCTACCGGCCGGTCCGACCCACGATCTCGATACGCGTGGTCGGCATCGTGTTGTTCGGCGCGATCGCGACCGCGGTTGCACTCACGATTCCGGACAGTTATCTCGGCAGCTTCAACAACTTCGTCATCCTGATGCTGTATTTCCTGGTCCCCTGGACCGCCGTGAATCTGATCGATTTCTATATCGTGCGCCACGGCCGTTACGCGATCACCGAGATATTCAATCCGAACGGCATCTACGGGCAATGGTCCTGGCGCGGCATGCTGGCCTACGCGGTGGGCTTTGTCGCCATGATCCCGTTCTTCGATATTTCGTTTTACACCGGCACCGTGACGCACTGGCTGGGCGGGGCGGATATCTCGTTTCTCGTCGGTCTGCTCGTCGCGGGCGGATTGTATGGATGGCTCGCTTCCGGGATCGACACTGTTGCCGAGCGGCGCGCGATCGAGGCCTCCGACCGGGCTCTGGCCGAGCGCGAGACCAGTTGATGAGGCGCGGGCGCCGACTTCGTTTAAGATGGACGGTGCCCGAGCCACGCTCGAGCTTTGTGCATCGAGGTTGTTGTGAACCCCCAGGATCTGGAAAAACTGGTCACGCGCACCATGCCGTTCGGTAAATACGAAGGGCGCGTGATCGCCGATCTGCCCGGCGGGTATCTGGCCTGGTTCTCGCGCACCGGTTTCCCGTCCGGCGAACTGGGCCGGCTGCTCGCGTTGATGTATCAGATCGACCACAACGATCTGCGCGGATTGCTCAGCCCGTTACGACGCGACGCCGATCCGAGGGGATGACTCGACAGGCACGCCTAGCGATGCATGCTGGCCGGCAGTTCGCCGCAAAGATACGGTCTCGCCACAATCCAAGGCGTGGCGTCTGGCGAATTTCGCGGCTATCGATCGGCTGATGTTCGCAGTCGATACCCGACGCCGGGCTCGCTACCGATCAACTCCGGGTCGGCGCCCGCATCGATCAGCTTGCGACGCAGTCTCTGTATGTAGACGCGTATATATGCCGTGTCGTCGCTATGGACGTTCCCCCATATGTGCTCCATGAGGTGGGCGTGGGAGACGACCTTGTCCGGGTGGCGCATGAGTTCTTTCAACAGATCGAACTCTTTAGGCGTCAGACGTACGTTCACGTCTGCCCACGTGACTGTATGGGCCGCGTCGTCGAGCGCCAGGTCGCCGCATTTTAAAACGGCCGGGTTCGATGTTCCGAGTGCTTTGCGTCGATTGGCGCGCAGCCGCGCCGCCAGCTCCGCGAAATCGAACGGCTTGGTCAGATAGTCGTCGGCGCCTGCGTCCAGCGCGGCGATTTTATCGCGTTGCGCATCCCGCACCGACAGCACGATCAGTACGGCGTCGCTCACGCCGCGAATGGCGGGTACCAGGTCCTGGCCGTCCATATCGGGCAGCCCGAGGTCCAGTACGACGACGTCCGGGCGGCGGGCCGAGACCGCGCGCAGCGCCTCGCGGCCGGACGCCGCTTCGAGGACTTCGTAACCCTCGGTCTTCAGTCCGATGCGCAGGAACCGGCGAATGCCGGGGTCGTCGTCGACAATCAGGGCTTTCATGGCGATGGCAAGCTGACCTCGATGCGTGTACCGGAGCCAACGGCCGGCGAAACGGCACGGATGTGTCCGGCCATGATTTCTGTCAACTCCTTGCAGATCGCCAGCCCCAGCCCGGTCCCGGGTGCGTTGCGGTCCGCCTGTTCCACGCGATAGAACATATCAAACACACGCGATTGTTCGGCGGCGGGAATGCCGGGGCCGGTATCGCAAATCGCGATCGTGACCTCGCCGTCTCCCGACCTTGTTTCAATCAGGATCTCGCTGGCTGCCGGCGAATATTTGGCGGCGTTGTCGAGCAGGTTGGCCAGTACGCGCCGCAGCAGCGTGGCGTCGGCCAGCACCACACGCGCATCGTAGGCGATATCGAACGCGAGCGTCTGGCTTGCGGAAGCGCCCAGCGACAGCCATGCGGCCTCGACTTCCGGGCGGATCGGGCACGGCTTGAGCTCGGGCATGAGCGCGCCGTAGCCGACCCGGGTCATGTCGAGCAGGTTTTGTACGAAACGGTCGAGCCGGCTGGCTTCGTCGATCGTGCCCTCCAGCAGTTCCAGTCGTTCGCCGGCATCCAGCTGATCGAATCGATCGCGCAGCAGCGCCGTGCTGCCGATGATCGAGGAGAGTGGGGTGCGCAGATCATGCGATACCGAGGACAATAGCGCCGCGCGCAGACGCGCGGTTTCCTGGGCGAACTGAGCCGATTCGATCTCGGCGGCGAGCCGGGAACGACCGAGCGCGACCGCGGCCTGGTCGCGTACTGCGAACAGCAGCCGTTGTTCCTCGACATCGAGATGCCGCTTGCGATCCGGCCAAGCCACGCCGATGACCGCCAGCATGTCATCCGTGCCGCGCAACGGCACGAAAAACCAACGGGATCGTGGCAGGGTGCCGGTGCCACGGCCGGCCGGCATATTGTGCTCGTACACCCAGCGGGCGGCGACGTAATCCAGGTCGATCAGCCCTTCGCTACCGCTGTCGCCCGCGGCCAGCGCCAGTCCGCCATCGGCATCGGCATCGGGATAAAGCACCAGACTCTGCAGTCCGAGCGCGGCCTCCAGATATTCGGTGATGGTCCAGGCCAGATCGACCGGCCCCACGGCGCCGGCGATCCGGCGCGAGAAATCGTAGAGTCGGGCATGCCGTTCGCTCGCGGTACGAATCAAGCGCATCTGCGTGCGTATGCGCGCCGCCTGGCCACCGGCGATCAACGATACGATCAGGAAAAATACCAGCGTCAGGATGTCGTGGGTGCTGTAGACGGTCAGCGTCAGCCGCGGGTCAGTGAACAGGAAATTGAAGACCAGAAAACAGGCCAGACTCGCCGTGACCGCCGCGCCAATGCCCCGACGGACCGCGACCATCAATACGGCACACACGAAGATCAGCGATAACGAACCGGTATCCACGACCAGCGAAAGTGGCCAGGCGAGCGCGGCCGAGGCGGCGGTGGTCGCAGCCACCCAGCCGATGTTCGTGGTGTCGAGCCAGCGCACGCGGGGGGCTCGGCGTGTGCGCGAGCCTGGCTTGACGGTTGCGTCATCGGAGCGCGGCGCCAGCGTCACCGTGAACTCGCCGGCCTCTCGAATCAGCGTGCCGGCCAGCGATCGACGGAACGCGAGCCAGCGCAGCCGTCGCTGTGACCGCCCGACGAGGATCTCGGTCACGTTCTGATTGCGGGCGAAGGCCTTGATTTCGGCCACCAGATCGATACCCGACAGGGTGGCGACTTCGCCGCCCAGGCTTTCGGCCAGTCGCAGTGCATTGCCGATCTCCGGCGCCTGCTCGGCGGCGGTCGCGTCACGCCGGACATGCGCGACGATCCAGGACGCCTGCCGGCGTTCGGCCAGCCGTTTGCCCAGCCGCACCATGGATTCCGCGGCCGGCCCTTCACCCACCACGACGAGCAGGCGCTCGTGGGTCGGCCATATCCCCGCTTCCGCCCGGGCGCGAAGATGATTGCGTACGTCGGCGTCCACCCGTTCGGCTGCCGCGCGCAACGCGATTTCACGCAGCGCCGCCAGATTGCCGCGGGAGAAGAAATGCTCCACCGCGCGGGCCGCCTGGTCGGGCACATAAACCTTGCCTTCATGCAGGCGCTGGATCAGCTCATCGGGGGGTAGATCCACCAGTTCGATGCTGTCGGCGGCCTCGATCACACTATCGGGCACGGTCTCGCGCACACGAACCCGGCTGATCTGCGCGATCACGTCGTTCAGGGAGGCGAGATGCTGGATATTGAGCGTCGTGAAGACATCGATCCCGGCATTCAGCAGTTCCTCGATGTCCTGCCAGCGTTTTTCGTGGCGACTGCCCGGGATATTGCTGTGCGCCAGCTCGTCGATCAGCGCCAGGTCGGGGGCCGCACGCAATACGGCATCGAGATCGAGTTCTTCAAACTGCCGGCCGCGAGAACGAAGCCGCCGGCGCGGTACGAGAGCAATCCCGCGTAACAGCGCCTCGGTTTCACGCCGACCGTGGGTTTCGACCAGACCGGCGAGGACCCGCACGCCCGAGCGTGCCAGGGCGGCCGCTTCGGTGAGCATTTCGTAGGTCTTGCCCACGCCGGGTGCTGCGCCGAGAAAAACCTTGAGCCGCCCGCGACCCGGTCGCCCGTCCGCTGCACGCGCGGCTTCGAGCAGCGCATCGGGATTGGGGCGTTGATCGGAAGTCGAGGCGGGCATGGGAGGCAGTCTAGCGCGTCGCGCGAGCGGCGCCGGTGCCATCGATCCCCATATTCAGAGCGAGCACATTGACCACCCGCGTGCCGCCACGCGGCACCGTCCAGCGCTCGCAGGCCGCAACTACGGCAAACAACAGTCCGGAACAGGCCAGCCCGATGCCGAGCATCACAATAATCATCGACCGCTCCCTGCGGGGGATTCGATGGCGCAATGCTTGACTAAGAATCTGTTTAAAACGGATGGCCAATTTTTAACGATCGCGAAAACAATCTATAACTTGATTAGTTCGCAAACTCAGCTTGCCTCAATTGGGTTTCGGTACAAGGGGTTGTGCGAGCAGCGGCTTTCGCCAG
>NZ_JBQDYE010000026.1:0-64480 GCF_052044155.1 Salinisphaera sp. SWV1 | reverse complement strand
ACGTGCTCAGCTAGCTTAGGCAGTGACAGGAATCGACGTTTCAACCGTCTCTCGGCCTAGCAAACTGCGACGGAGGGGATTACGTATTCGGTGGCAACTGTTCTTGGCCTCTTCGCGAGGTTCGCAGAATATTTACAAAACGCTTGTCGATTCATAGTTAGGACGGAGGCAGTCATGACATTACCGTACGAAAGAACACGCGCAGTTATCGAGACCGAAAAGTTTTTGAGGAGCATTGAAGTTGACAAAACGCTTCCTGAATATGTCCGGAATAGAGCATGCGCTCTATTACGCCACTATCCCAGCAAGCATGACATGTGCTTGGCGGGAAAAGCTCTAGAGCAGAAGATTCCTTGGCTTCAGGTATTCAGTTCGCGGCCTTACTTCGCTTATGAGGAGCACTCAAATCAGGAATCCGATGACTAAAGTCGGCGTGGTCTTGACACATCTCCTCAGTGTAGCGGGGTAGACAGGCGAGCATTGCTCACGATTTGAGTAGTGCGCCGATCTCGAACCCAATCACAGGCCAGAAGTGTCTAATGGACCCGGACAAGTTCACTAGATGACGTAGAAACAGTGCAACCATCTCCAGCGCTACCATTAAGCTCGAATTGACGGCAGATTCTCTAACTCCTATCCGGTTCAACTTGCTCTCGGGCCGCGCGCCAAGCGGCGCACTAGCGGCCCCATGGTTAACGCCTGCACAAGAATACTGAAAATCACTACTTCATAGGTGGCTGCCACGATCGTTTCGCGCCCCGACAAATCCGGCAGCGACAGCGCCAGGGCAACCGAAATACCGCCACGCAGGCCTCCCCAAGTCATGATTTTGATACTGTGCGGGGTAAATACATGGAATACGCGCATGACCGTAATCGGTACGCCGACGCTGATCCAACGCGCCAGCAGCACGATCGGAATCGCGAGCAGGCCCGGCAGCAACGAGCCAAACGATAACGATAGCGCAATCACCTCTAGGCCGATCAAACCGAATAACAACAGATTGAGCAGTTCGTCGAGCAGCTCCCAGAAGGCAAACAGGTGATGTCGGGTGAGATCGGACATGGCAGATGTCTTGCCCTGATTGCCCACCATCAGGCCCATGACCACCACCGCGATCGGCGCCGACGCAAGCAACATATCGGCCAGTGCATAGCCCGCGATCGCCATCGAAAACGTGATCAGGATTTCGACCGGATAACTATCGATCCCCTTCATCACATAGTTGCCGAGCGCGCCCAGGGCCAGCCCCATGAGAACGCCACCCAGCACGGCCTCGACAAGCAACAGCGTCACGGCGGAGGGCGCGACCGGTTCGGGGCTGGTGGCCAGATTGAGCAGCGTCAGAAACAGCACCACGGCGGTGCCGTCGTTGAACAGGCTCTCACCAGCAATGCGCGCTTCCAGCCGCTTGGCCACCCCCACCCGCCGCAGGATGCCCAATACCGCGATCGGATCGGTCGGCGAAATCAGGGCGCCGAACAACAGACAACTGATCAGAGGCAGACCGAAACCCAGCAGGTGGGCCCCGACATAGAAACCGCCCCCGACCAGGCTGGTGGACAGCGTCACACCTGCGGTCGCGAGAAACAGAATGATCCATTTCTCCTGACGAATACCGCTGATATCAACGTGCAGGCTGCCAGCGAACAGCAGCATGCCGAGCATGCCCTCGAACACCAACTTGGAGAAATCGATCTCGGCGACCGCCTGCTGTGCCCAGCGGGCCACCGCCGGGTTGTGGCTACCGATGATCGCCACCGCGACCGAGACGACAAGCCCGATCGCGGTAATGCCGATGACGTCCGGCAGGCCAATGAACCGACTATTGAGATAACCGAACAGCGCAACGAGGGTGATAATCAGGCCGATAGCGTGGAACAGCGTCAATGTTGCTTTTCTCCCTGCCGTGCCGCTTGTGTCGCGCCGGCTGGTGTCGGGTTCGAAGGTCTCGGCGGATGTCATGGGCGGGCTGGTCAACGGCTGTGGACAAGACCCCCCCCGCGCGCTTAGGGGCAGCCAATCGGCCGACTCCGCTATGTCGCCAGGTGCTCGCGGATTGTCTGCAGCTCGGCGCGGCGCTCATCACTGACCTCGGGAAAAGCCAGGTCGAGGCTCTTCAACGTATCGACCACGATCCGGGAAATAATCAACCGTGCGTTGTGCTTGTCGTCGGCCGGCACCACATACCAGGGCGCATGGTCGGTACTGGTGGCCGACAGGCACTGGCCATAGGCCTGCATGTACTGCGGCCAGAACTTGCGTTCCTCGATATCCGCCGTGCTGAATTTCCAGTTCTTTTCCGGGTCATCGATCCGGGCGAGAAAACGTTTCCGCTGTTCTTCCGGGGACAGATGCAGGAAGAACTTGATGATGCGGGTACCGTTGGCATGCAGATGCCGCTCCAGATTGCGGATCGAGCGGTATCGGTGTTCCCAGAGAGTTGTCTCGTGGCGCGGAGTCTCCGGCAGGCCTTCACCTTGAAGGATCTCCGGATGGACGCGCACGATGAGCACCTCTTCGTAGTAGGAGCGGTTGAAGATGCCAATCCGGCCGCGCTCGGGCAGATCGCGGGTACAACGCCAGAGGAAATCGTGCTGCAGTTCCGCGGCACTCGGATGTTGGTAGCTAAAGACCTGACAGCCCTGCGGATTGACCCCGGACATCACATGTCGGATCGCCCCGTCCTTGCCGGCTGCATCCATGGCCTGAAATATCAGCAGCACGGCGTGCCGATCCGACGCATATAACAGCTGCTGCTGGGCGCTGAGGTCGGCTACGTTCTGCTTTAGCCGCTTGCGGTATTTCTTCTTGGAACCATAGACGGGCTCGATCTGTGTCGGCCACTGGTCAAGATCGACTACTGCCCTCTCGGGAACGCGAAAATCACCCGGATCAATATTCATGTCGCCGCCTCGGACGTCCGTGTTGCCATCGTTTGAACAGTGAGAGCTTATTCCGCATCGGCATGGGTTCTCATCGGACGAACTTGCGTTGTTCTGAAGATCGACCCGGCCTAATCACCACCGCGCTCACTCGGTCGCAGCCAGACTCAGGCGTTGGCGCCCCAGCCGATCATCGGATACCACGAGCCCGCTCGCCAGTCGTTTCAGATCACTCGCTTCCAGCGTCTCATGCTCGAGCAGCTCGGCGGCACAGCGCTTGAGCACGGCGGTGTTTCGTTTCAGAGCCGCATACACGCGCTCGAAGACATCGTGAATGATCTCGCGCACGGCGGCGTCAATTGCCTCGGCGCTCTGCTCGCTAATGGGCCGCTGGGCGGTCGACGCATAGCCGCCCAGAAAGGTCGGCTGATCCGTATCGTAGGTCACAGAGCCCAGATTCGCGTCCATGCCGTAGCGCGCCACCATGCTGCGGGCGATACTCGTCGCTTTGGATAGATCGTCCGACGCCCCGGTGGACAGATGGTTGTAGATCAGTTTTTCGGCGGCGCGCCCACCCAACAGAACGGCGATCTTGTCTTCCAGCTCTTCCCGCGTCATCAGGAAACGATCCTCGGTCGGTCGCTGTAACGTGTAACCGAGCGCACCGATGCCGCGCGGAATGATGGACACCTTGTGCACCGGATCGACGCCCGGCAGCAACAGCGTCATCAGCGCGTGCCCGATCTCATGGTGGGCAACGATCTCACGTTCACGGGGATTGAGAAGCCGGTTCTTCTTTTCCAGGCCGGCGACGATGCGCTCGATGGCGTTGTTGAAATCGTCCATGGTCACGGCATCGGCGCGCCGGCGGGTGGCTAACAATGCGGCTTCGTTGATCAGATTGGCCAGATCGGCGCCGGTAAAACCCGTGGTGAGCGCTGCGACGTCCTCGATGTTCACATCGACGGCCAGCCGGATCTTCTTGGCGTGCACATCCAGGATCTGCACCCGGCCACGCTTGTCCGGTCGATCCACCAGCACCTGGCGATCGAAGCGACCGGCCCGTAGCAGGGCCGGGTCGAGCACCTCCGGGCGATTGGTGGCCGCGATCAGCACCAGGCCCTTGCTGGGATCGAAGCCGTCGAGCTCGACCAGCAGCTGGTTGAGGGTCTGTTCGCGTTCGTCATGGCCGCCGGCCTGGGGGAAGGCACCGCGGGCGCGGCCCAGCGCATCCAGTTCGTCGATGAAGATGATGGCCGGCGCCTTGGCCCGCGCCTGCACAAACAGATCGCGTACCCGCGCCGCCCCCACACCGACGAACATCTCCACGAACTCCGAACCACTGATGGAAAAGAAAGGCACTTCGGCCTCGCCCGCGACCGCCCTCGCGAGCAGGGTCTTCCCGGTGCCGGGTGGGCCGACCAGCAACACGCCCTTGGGCATATGCGCGCCAAGCGTGCTGTAGCGCTTGGGATCCTTGAGAAACTCAATGAGCTCCTTGAGTTCGTCCTTGGCTTCATCAACGCCGGCCACATCGTCGAAACCCACCTTGGTGTCGGTTTCTACATATATCTTGGCCTTGCTCTTGCCGACCTGCATCAGGCCGCCCGCGCCCTGCCCGGCCCCCATGCGGCGCATGAGAAAAAACCACACGCCCACGAACAAGGCCATCGGAAGCACCCAGGACAATATGGTGCTGATCAGCGTGTGATCGGGCGCCCCGCTGTATTGGACGCCGGCCTTGTCCAGTTCGGCGCGCAGGTCCGCCGGTATCGGTACGGTCGAAAAGCGGGTCTTGCCGTCCTGGGCTTGGGTGAATTCGCCGGTTATGGAATCGGCCCCGACGATAACGCTCTTGATATGACCCTGCGCGAGTTCATGCTGAAACGCGCTGTAGGCCAGAACCTGGGACTGCTGCCCCGTGACCTGCAAGCTTTGCAGCAGCACAATCACAATGATTGGAATCAGCGCAAACAACCAGTAGATCTGCGTTGATTTGTTCATGAGCGGAACTCCGTCACTCGTTATGGGGCCGTAGGCCTGACCAGCCAGTCACCCGATCCACGGATGACGGAGTGCTGGCCATCCTGCTGCGTATCGCGTTTCCGTTGGCTCATCAGAAGTGACTCGACAGAATGCCTTCGCTCGTATTCGCCGGCTCGGTTGACTGTGGGCGCGAGCCGTAACGAGCACCCAACGCATGGTTGCGCTTCGATCCCTGAATTTTCGGCCTGCCAACGGTTTGCCCCACGCGCCACTACCAACCACAGCTCTGCTGTATGGCAACGCTACGGGCCACAAGCCAAGGCGTCTGTTCGCTATCGCGCGTAACGCCGCAATACACGCCGTTGCAGCGGTCGCGGACGCGCAAAAGCGCTCATTGACACGGCGCATATGCGCGTGTTCCGATCAGAAAATAGGCGGATAATCGTGCGAAATCGGTTGTCCACCACCGAGGCGGAACCCCTTATGGCCATGCCAGAAGCACCAAGTCCGCGACAGAATCATCTGCTGGCGGCCCTGCCGACCGATCTCCAATTGCGGATATTTCCGCACCTGGAACTGGTGGCCCTGCCTCTGGGGCTGGTCCTCTACGAGCCGGGCGATGCGCTGCGCCATGTCTATTTCCCGACCGACAGCATCGTGTCGCTGCTGTATGTCATGGAGAACGGCGCCTCTGCCGAAATCTCAGTCGTGGGTAACGAAGGCCTGGTGGGCATTGCGCTGTTCATGGGCGGCGAGAGCACACCGAGCCGGGCCATTCTGCAGAGTGGCGGTTCCGCGTACCGGTTGGCCGGGCAGCGCATCAAGGACGAATTCAACCGCCACGGCGATCTGCACCATCTGATGCTGCGCTACACCCAGGCCCTGATCACACAGATGGCTCAGACTGCGGTATGCAACCGCCATCATTCGATCGATCAGCAGCTGTGTCGCTGGCTGTTGCTGTCGCTGGACCGGCTGCCGAGCAATAAGCTGACGATGACCCAGGAACTGATCGCCAACATGCTCGGAGTACGCCGCGAAGGTGTCACCGAGGCGGCCGGCAAGCTGCAGGCACTGGGCGTCATCGAGTACAAGCGCGGCCGGATAACCGTGCTGGACCGGCCCAGACTCGAACAGCTGAGCTGCGAGTGCTACGCCGTGGTGAAGAAGGAAACCGATCGCCTGCTGCCTTACGTGCTACCGACGGGCCAACGCTAGAGCCCGCCTTCATGCGATTGAGCATCGCGTCTCGCATGCGTGCGACACCGCACGGACGAAGCCGCGTCGCGCTCGCATCATGATCGAGTACTGGATTCGCTTTCCAACCCCTTGAGCATCGATTGCCTCGCCCCCTCCCTGAGGCCTCTGCTCCCCGCGGATTCAGTCCTTACCCGTTGGCGCCCCCTCGCCAGCGGGTTCTTTTTATGATGAAAGAGCTGAACCGCCGACCCGGCTCGCCAAGGCTCAGCGCTCAAACGCTTTCAGAAGCTGTCCCGGATCGTTTCGGCTACAGCAAATTCACCTGTCCATCTGACGGCATCGCCAACGAGCGTATGGAGATTCCTGGCTCCGGCCGCCGCGACGGCGCGTCTGTGCGCTGATGAACATACGCGGGCGCCGGGATGCGTCAATCTGGAGTTTATCCGCCGTCACGCTGCCCGCAAGACTCGGCGAATTATTCGCGATCCCTTTCGCATATCGCGGCGTTGGATTTACGGGCCCACCGGAGAAACGGTCATGTTACACAGCCTAAAAGACCTGCAGCACTACGCCCTCTGGGCAACCGACGGCGCCGTTGGCCACGTGGCCGATCTGTATTTCGACGACCAGGCCTGGATCGTGCGCTATTTCGTGGTGGCGACGGGCGGCTGGCTGTCCGGTCGCGAGGTCCTCATCTCGCCGCAAGCACTCAGCCGAGCGCCGGCCCGCGATCAGACACTCCCGGTCACAATCACCCGCGCTCAGGTCAAGGAGAGCCCGGATATCGACACCCGCAAGCCGGTGTCGCGCCAACACGAATCCCTGCTGCTGACGTATTACAACTTCCCGTTTTACTGGGGCGACGCCGGGCTCTGGGGCGGCGCACCGTATGCAGGCATAACGCTCGCGGGCGCCGGCGTAGAAGATGATGAAGCCTTGGCCGACACAGATGATGAAGACCACCATCTGCGCAGCGCGAAAGCGATCATCGATTATCACGTCCAAGCCAGCGACGGTGCTGTCGGCCATGTTTGCGGACTGCTGGTCGATGAGCACAGCTGGGCGGTTCGCTACGTCATTGTCGACATCGGCAGCTGGTGGCATGGCCATCAGGTCCTGATTGCGCCGGAATGGATCGACGACGTCAGTTGGTTGGATCGAACCCTCTCGGTCGATCTGACGCGCAGCGCGGTCGAGACCGCCCCCATTTACGATGCGTCCGCGCCACCAGAGGACGGCGCCCACGATAGAGGCCTGTATACCGCGCACGGCCCGATCGACCGCGACGTGGGCCGCAGGCAACCGCCCGCATGAACGCGAAGCCGCCCGGTCACGCGCCATGACACAGAGACCGAGCGCGGGGGCGGCCCATGGTCGAGTGGTGCAAAAGCCGTGGCGGAGGCCAAGCAGGCGTCTGGAAACGGGCGTTGCCAGGCCGCGCGGGCATCACCTCTGACGGCGATAATTGGTGTTATATCTTGTGTGTACGGCGCAAGCACGAGCTCGACGGCAAAGGTTGTTTCGAGTTGCAGGGCAGCGGCGGGGATGGCCCGCCGGACCGCATAGTGGCGGACGGCTGACGCGCCGCGCTTCTTCGGAGATACACCATGGCGCCCAATGCAGACCTTCCCCCAGACCGCACGGGCTCGCGAAATGTTCTAAGCCGGCATCCATTACGCTTCCATCACGGCCATCGCCATCTGGGTGCGGTATTCGGCAGCGACTGGTTCGGACAGAAAGCCGAGGCGTTCGCACGCTATTTCGGTACTCCGCATTTCCTCATCGCACAGACACTCATCGTCGCCCTCTGGATCCTGGCCAACGGCGTGGGCTTCGCCCGGTTCGATCTGTATCCGTTCATTCTGCTCAATCTCGCCTTCAGCCTGCAGGCCGCCTACGCAGCACCGCTCATCCTGCTGGCCCAAACTCGACAGGCCGATCGCGACAAGGCCAACGCCGAAGCCGATGCCCTCCACCGCGAAGAGCTGGCAGCACTGAGCGAGCATCGGCAGACCCTGATGTCGGAGCAGAGCACACAGCTTCTGGGATTGATGGAACAGAACAACCAACTAACCGAACTCAGCAACGAAATCAGCAAACGCATCGAGTCGCTCACGGCAGAGGTGCACCAGAACCTCATCGAAGCCAACAAACCGCCCAACTGAGCAGGCCTCCGATAGCACGACAGCCGAGGTGTGCGCCACTCGCCGTGCTGGACCACTTCTGCCGCCGGTTCCCGGATAGTCCGGCGCTTGTGTCCGCACGGCTATCGCCATAGATCGGGCCACCGCCAAAGATGTAATATCGATCGGCTCGAGCGGACTAACCATGCAAGAGGTTGCAGCGTTTTCCTGTAGCCTGTTGCGGTTCGGCGTCTTTGCGCCATGGAACCGACTCGGTCTCGGCCGGCTACGGGTGGCTGGCGACCGTCGGCGCTCCGGTGCGCGAAAATCGCGGGGAGCGTTATTCATATTGCGGTCTTCCGAGCCTGGCATGCGATGACCTGAGCACCGACCTCCGACCCCGATTTAGACAACGCTTCATAACCGGCGATGACATCGAACAGCTCCTCATCGATGGCGGCCTGGCGCTGGCGATGAAAACGCTGATTGAGGCTCTCCAGAATATCCTCGATATTCTTATCCGCCCGCTGCATGGCAGCCAGACGACTGGCGTTCTCGCTGGCCAGCGATTCGGCACAGGCCTGGAATAGCACCACGAACAGGTATTCGCGGATGAAGGCCGGCAAGGCCGCCGGATCTCCGTCGAGCACCTCGGGCCAAGCATGATGTCCGGGCCAGGCGCGCTCGGCATGCTGACGGTGCCAGGCCGGGTCCAGCGGCAACAGCACCCGGGCGGCCGGCGCGTAGGTGCCACTATTTTGAGGCCGGTTATGAAAGATATGGAGTGCGCTGAACCGCCCCCGCGCTTGAGCGGACTCGATTTCGACCAGAAGCTCACCCACCAACGGCGCGATCCCTTGCGAGGACGTCGGTACCGGCGACAGCTGTAGCGTTTTCAAGCCTCGGTCGACGATCAGTGCCTGCATTCGCTCGCCGACGACCCAGATCGGCCCCGGCGTGCCGTCAACTGCTCTAATGTGCTGGATAACGAAATCCAGCAGCACCTCGTTGAAGCGCCCAACCAGGCCTTGATCGGAACCCAACACGATAGCGCCGATGACGGGCTGGCCCGAGTGGCTGGGCTGGATCATGGCATCCGCACCCATCGAACGACGTAGGCACAGCGCCAGACCGGTCGCGACCGTCTGTTCGTAGCCCCCCAGCGCCCGGACCGCCTGTTCATACTGCACGATGCTGGACGCGGCCAGGGCCTTCATCGACCGCACCACCGACTGCAGATCACCGGCACCGCCGATCTTTTTGCGCAGATCCTGGATCGATTCGCTCATGATGCCGCCTCTGCGGGTGAAAACGGCGCCAGCGCGGTTGTCGCCACCGCAACAAGCGCCTGACGGTCGGCATCCGACAGCCTGTCCGCCGAAAGCAGGCGCGCGGCGACTTGCGCGGGCATGTCGGCTGCTGCCCGCCGCAGCGCCTGCTCCGCCTCCGATAGCCGCGCGAGCTCGACGGGATCGAGCAACCCATCGGCAAGCGCCAGCAGCACCGTAATCTGCTCGGCCACGGGCACCGGTGCCTCGTTGGTCTGCTTGAGACAGGCCCGGATACGCTCGCCGTGGGCGATGACCTTGCGGGTCGCATCATCCAGCCGGGTGCCGAAGCGGGCAAACGTCTCCAGTTCCTCGAACTGGGCATAGTCCATCTTGAGATTGCCGGCGACGGCGCGATAGGCCGCACGCTGGGCGGCCCCGCCCACTCGCGATACCGACATGCCCACGTCCACGGCCGGCAGCACGCCGAGGTCGAACAGCGACGGCGACAGATAGATCTGGCCGTCGGTGATGGAGATCAGATTGGTCGGGATATAGGCCGAGATGTCCTGGGCATTGGTCTCGATGATCGGCAGTGCAGTCAATGAACCGCCTCCCAGGGCCTCGCCCAGGTGCGTCGCGCGCTCGAGCAAGCGCGAATGGATATAGAAGATATCGCCGGGAAATGCTTCTCGCCCAGGCGGTCGGCGCAGCAACAGCGACAGCTCGCGATAGGCCCGGGCGTGATGGGTCAGATCGTCATAGACGATCAACACGTCACGCCCGGCTTCCATGAAGAACTCGGCGATCCGGGTCGCGGCATACGGCGTGATGTACGCCAGCCCCGGCGCCTGCTCGCCCTCGGCCACCACCACCACGCAGTAGTCCATCGCGCCCTGCTCTCGCAGGGTCGCCACCACCTGAGCCACCGCCGCCGCGCGCTGGCCGATCGCGCAGTACACGCAGATCACGTCCTGGCCGCGCTGATTGAGAATGGCGTCGAGCGCGATCGCGGTCTTACCGGTCTGGCGATCACCGAGGATGAGCTCGCGCTGGCCCCGCCCGATCGGGATCAGCGCATCGATGACCTTCAGCCCGGTCTGTAACGGCACCTCCACCGGGGCGCGGGCCATGATCGCCGGCGCCGGACGTTCGACCGGCAGCCGCTGGCCTGCCGCTACGGGACCCAGATCGTCCAGCGGCTCGCCGAGGCCATCCACCACCCTGCCGAGCAGCGCGTCGCCGACCGCCACGTCCATCACCCGGCCGGTCCGCTCGGCCGCGTCACCAGCCTGCAGCCGTTGATAGTCGCCGAGCAGAACCACCCCTATCGCATCGGCATCGACGTTGAAGGCAATGCCGAGCAGCCCGTCGGGAAACCGGACCAATTCCTCCGAACCCACCCCCGGCAGGCCCGACACGGTGGCAATACCGGTGGCAACGGCAATGACGGTACCGGTTTCGCGCAGCGCCAGTTGCGGCGCGCCGTCGTCGCTCAATGCACGCAGCCCCGCGAGGCCGCGCTCGACGGCTGGCTGGACCAGGGCCGACACGCTCATGAGGATTTGACCGGCGCAGCATCCGGTGCCGTCTGTGCTGCCGGATCGGCGGCTGGCGCCGTGTCGCTGGGGCCCGCCGACGCGACTTGCGCCGCAAGCAGCTTATCGAGCTTGTCGCCCAGCGCGGCAAGATAATCTTCGATGCGCCACGCCAGCTTATGGCCGCCGGCCGTCAATTCGATACCGCACAGTTCGTCCGGCGCGGTCTGGAAGGCAATTGGGACCGGGGCGCCGACCACCGTATCCAGCGCCCGCTGGATCGCAGCTTTTGCCGGGCCGTCCAGTTCGAACGTACTGCGTAAACAGGCCGGCTCGGTGGCAACGCGCAATACATCCGCCAACGCGGCCTGCGCTGCCGGATCCATCTCCTGCAAGCGACGAACGAAGACAGCGGCCATGCGCGCTTCCAGCTCGGCGTCGGCCAGATCCACCAGCGTCTTGCGGGCTGCAGCCAGCACTTCATGGCCCGTGAGCCCCGCAATGGCCTCGCTCAGATTCGCGCGCTCGGTCTGCAGCGCCGCCCGCTGGCGGGCCCGCAGCGCGTCGCCCGCCGCACGCGCGTCGGTCAGCAGCCGGGCCTCTTCTTCGGCGGCATCATCGGCGGCCTTGGCCATCAGCGCGTCGCAATCGGCGTCAAATTGGGCATTGCGCGCCAGAAAGTCTTCGCGTGCCGCGTCCGCCGCTGACTGCTTGCGGCTTGCATCGGCCAGCGCCGAGGCAATAAGCGCCTCGCGCGCGTCGATGGCTTTCATGATCGGCTGATACAGAAACCGCTTGAGCAGCCATACCAGGATTAGAAAATTGACCAGCTGGGCGCCGACGGTGAACCAGTCGATCAGCATGTTTCACTGCCCGCCGGCCGCGGCCGTGACGTGGCCCCAGAACGGATTGGCGAAGATCAGAATCATCGACACGACGAAACAGTAGATCGCGGTCGACTCGATCATGGCCAGACCCACGAAAAGAGTCCGGGTGATGGTGGCCGCGGCGTCCGGCTGCTGGGCCAGCGAAGCGAGCGCGCTGGCGACTGCCCGACCCTCGCCGAACGCCGGGCCGAGACAACCGATACCGGTCGTAAATCCGGCGGTGAAGATCGATACGATGGCGATCATTGTGCTGCTGTCCATGGACGTTCTCGTGTGGCAGTCAGGGGGCGGACGGCGGTGGCGCGGTCGTGTCGGGTTCGGCTTTCGGATGTCGCACAACGGTCGCAGCGGCGATATAGACAGCCGCCAGAATGGTGAAGATATAAGCCTGCACCATGCCCGTGAGCAGGCCGAGGGCGGTCATGACGATCGGGAACAGTAGCGGCGTGATCGTGATCAGAATGGCGATGATCATGGCACCACTCATCATGTTGCCGAACAGGCGGATCGCCAGCGCCAGCGTGCGCGACAGCTCGCTGATGATGTTGAATGGCAGCATGATCGCGGTCGGCTGCAGATAGGTCTTGAGATAGGCCGGCATGCCCTGCTCGCGGATGCCGAAGAACGGCACGGCCACGAATACGCACAGTGCCAGCGCTGCGGTGGTCGAAAGCGAGCCGGTCGGTGGTTGGTAGCCGGGAATGACGGTGCAAACGTTAGCCGTGGCCAGAAACAGGAACAAACTGCCCAGAAAGACGAGATAACGTCGCGGCTGTTCGAGGCCTGACTCCCCGATCTGGGCGATAAGGGTCGTGACGATCAACTCGAGAGCTGCCTGCCAGCGCGATATCGGTCCATCCGTGACCAGCCGCCGCGTGATCAGATACGAACCCAGGGTGAGTATCGCCATCAAGCCCCAGGTGGTGACGATGGTCAGGTTGAACGTGGCGAAACCCATCCGCCACAGCACAACCTGATCGGAGCTGAGGTTCACGGCGCCGTCCCCGCTGTCGACCGAATGGGTAGCCAGGCGGTCACGATGAAGCGCGCAATCACGAACCCGATCAGGCAGGCCAGCAGTCGGTGCCAGTCGCCCTGGCCCACGACATAGAAGCCGGCCACCGTCACGCCGATCCGCACCAGCAGGCTCGGGCCAAGCCACAGCGCCGGCTGTGGGGACGCGAGGCCGCGCCGCAGTGTCCACCACAGGCCGCCGAAAAAGAATGTACCCAGTGCACCGCCCGCCAGCAGCGCAAGACCCAGTTCCGGGAGATTACTCATCACAGTCCTCCTCATCCTCGTCGTCGTTGCGCAACGCTTTCTGTTCGCGAGCCACCCAATGCCAGGCGTTGGCGCCGCCAATCACCAGCCCGGCCACCAGCAGCACCAGCGTCCAGGACTGACCGCCCGGATGGCGCCCGTCCAGCCAAAGCCCGAGCAGCGCCCCCCCCACGGTTGGCACCGCGACCGACCAGCCAATCAGTCCGGACATGCCCAGGCCATACCAGACGCCGGTACGGCGCCGGTTCAGCGCTCGCCGCTTTCGTGCCGTCTTGGCAGCAATTTGACGGGTGAAGCGGTCCTCGCTAGCCGCCAGCCGTTTCTGGCGATCATCGTCGTTCATGGCCGAGCCCCACAATGCGCCGCATGAACGCGCTTTCGATCCGGGCACTGGCAGCCCGCGCCTGGCGCTGGGCGGCGTCGAGTTCGAGAAATTCGTTGGCCACCGCATCCTGCAGCGTTTCAAGATCGGCGCCGCCGACGGCCTGCCTCACGGCGACCAAAACGGCCGTTCCGGTCTTGACGAGCACGCCAGCATCAACCGCGATATAGACCGCACCGGCCGCGGCTGTCTCGTAGGTCAGAATGCCGGGCCGCAACGCGACCGCACAGTCGAGCCGATGCGGCAACAGCCCGAGCGAGCCGGCCGCGGTATCGGCGATCACGCGCAGTACGTCCGGCACATCGGCGAACACCTTGAACGGCAGCAACACTTCAAGACGCATGGCGGGCCTCCGGTTCGGACGCGGCCGCGGGTGCCGAGCCGGCCGTTGTCGATGCCGCGTCGGCGACGTCGCCGATGGCCCCGATCATGTACAGCGCCTGTTCCGGCACGTTGGCGAACTCGTCACTGAGGATGCGCCGGCAACCGTCGAGCGCGTCCGCGAGGCTGACCTGCTGCCCCGGAATACCGCTGAACTGTTCGGTGGCGGAAAACGGCTGGGTGAGGAAACGCTCGAGCCGGCGTGCCCGGGCAACGACCTTGCGGTCATCGACCGACAACTGCTCAAGCCCGAGCATGGCGATGATGTCCTTGAGCTCATCGTACTGGGCCAGGGTTCGACGGATCTCGCTCGCCAGCGCGTAATGCGCCGCACCCACGATCCCGGGCGTCGCCATCTTGGAGTTGGATCGCAGCAGATCGATCGCCGGGTACAGGCCTTCGCTGGCGCGCTTGCGCGAGAGAACGATCGACGACGAAAGATGCGAGAACACATGCACGGCGGCCGGATCGGTGAGATCGTCGGCCGGCACATAGACCGCCTCGATCGCGGTGATCGCGCCGGCTCGGGTGTTGGCAATCCGCTCCTCCAGCCCGGCCAGTTCCGTGCTCATGGTCGGCTGATAACCCAGCCGGGACGGCATCTGACCCATCAGGCCCGAGACTTCCATACCGGCCTGAATGAAACGAAAGATGTTGTCGATCAGCAGCAGCACGTCACGATGTTCGACGTCGCGAAAATACTCGGCCATGGTCAGGGCGGCATGGCCGACCCGGAAACGGGCACCCGGCGGCTCGTTCATCTGCCCGAACACCATCACCATGTTCGGCAACACGCCCGCTGCTTCCATGGCATGGTAGAGATCGGCGCCTTCACGGCAACGCTCGCCGATGCCGCAGAACAGGCTCACGCCGTGCGCCCGTCCGATCATGTTGTGAATGATCTCGGTCAGGAGCACCGTCTTGCCAACACCGGCGCCACCGAACAGACCTGCCTTGCCGCCCCGCTCCAGCGGCACCAGCACATCGATGGCCTTGATGCCGGTGGCGAAGATCTCGGACCGGGTCGAGCGTTCGACCAACGGCGGCGGCGCCTGATGCACGCTGCGCCAGGCCATGTTCTGCGGCGGCGGTAAACCGTCGATAGCCTGGCCGAACACATCGAACATGCGCGACAACAAGGCTTTACCCACCGGCGCGCGCAGCGGCCCGCCGCTGTCGGTCACCGGCATATCACGCGCCAGGCCCTGCGTCGACGTCAGCGCGATCGCGCGCACCCGGCGCGCATCAAGCTGGGACAACACTTCCATCACGATCTCGCCGTCGTCGCCAGCGTATAAAATCGTATAGATGGGTGGCAGATGCGCCGCGAAGCCCACATCCACCACGCTGCCGCGCACGGCCACGATGACACCGTCCGGGGTAGCTTGCGGATCAGCCGTCACGGCGCGATCCCCGTTTCGGCGCGCACTGGCGCGAACGTGCAGTCAGACCGGCGCCCGGAAACATCGGCGACGTACCACGGAGCCCATTACTCATCGTCGGCCCTCCTGTTCGGATGCGGTATGCCCCGCGATTCCCCTCCGATTTGGTCAGCTTGTCGCGGCGCTGCCGTGAGGACGGTGAAGTGAACTTCAATTCTTCGACTCGCAGCTGCGCCTACTATCAGCCTGCGGCGACCGCACCCCGCCGTCTGTACGCCGCCCCACACAGGCGAGCGGCCGGCCGGAATGAAAAAATGGAACTCGAACTGAGCTTCGGCCCCGAAACCGGACATCCCGGCGCACACAACAGCGTTCAGACCGTCGGCCGGCAACCCGTTGGCCCGAAACGCCATCACATCGCCGCCCCGTGAATAGCCGATCAACAGCACATGCGGTTTGTGCCAATGACTGCGGTCAGACCGCATGACCCGGCACACGGACCGCGCGCTGCCTCTTTGGCCGACATGAGCTGCCGTAATAGCGCAGCCAGTCGTAGCCGACCACCGGTCTACTGTGGGCAGCCAATGTATGGCGGACGCCCTGGTCGATGCCGGCCCAGCCGCCCTTCGCCGACAACATGATCACCATCATCTGCGACCCGCAGTCGAGCGCAGCTGTGACGGCACCCCGCGGCAGACCAGCCGGGGTTCAATCCGGGTCGCGTGACGAGTGGATTCGAGCCTTTGCGTTCGCAGGGTCGATCGCGTGACGCGTCCGGCTCGGACCGGCGTACGGTCGCGGCTCGTCCGTCCGCATCGAATCCTCGAATTCCAACGACCCCTGGGCCGCGATTGCACCGGCGGAGGTGGCCTTGCCCCGGAGCAGCCATTCGAAAACGACACCCACCAGCGCGCCCAGCACCGGGCCGACGACGTAGACCCAGGAGGTCTGGAAATTCCAGCGGATCAGGTCCGGCCCCAGCGACCGCACCGGGTTCATCGACGCACCGCTGATCGGAGCGGCCCACAGACCGGCAAGCGCAATATAGGCGCCCACCGCCAGCGCGCCATTGGTACCGATATTGCGCGCCCCGGATGCGGTGCCAAGGATCGTGTTCACCAATCCTGCCGTCAGCACCACTTCGATCACCAGGGCCGTGCAGCTGCTGATGCCGGGGCCGGGCACCGTGGCCCCGAGCAGGCCGGCCGTGCCGAAAAGGCTGCGCAGAAAGACGGCGGCAGCGACCCCACCGGCCAGTTGTGCCAGGCAGTAGCCCGGCACGCGGCGCCACGGAAAATTTCGGCGTACGGCAAAGGCCAGCGTTACCGCCGGGTTGAGGTGTGCGCCGCTAACCGCCCCCATGAAGTAGATGATGGCCATCACCATCATCCCCGGCGCCACCACGATCATCGCCAGACTCAGCTGCCCGTCGCTGACCGCGCGCACGACGCCGCCGCCAGCCGCTACCATAACCAGCAGAAACGTACCCCACAGTTCAGCGAACAGCCGTCGCCACTCCAGCTTCGAGTTGAGGAAGTTGGGCGATAGCTGCGGATCGAGCATGCGTCGATGTACGCGGCGTCGTGCTTGATCTTCGTTCGTGCTCATGCCAGCGATGCGGTCGGTGTTGGTCGAGTTTTCGGGTCAATCCCGCGAGTCGGCCTCGGGCTTGTGCTGCTTAGAATCCCGCTCGGTCCGCTCCAGGTCTTGCACGGCCTCAACCTCCTCGCGCCCGAGCTGCTCGTAGAGTTGATGGACGCGCTTGATCTGCTGTGGCGTCGGCTCGGGCGGTGCTTCCGCCGCCGGCATCGTCGCCGCAGCAGCCGGTTCTGCTGGGACATGGGTGTCGGGGCTATCGCTTGGGTCGGCCGCTTCGGGCTGGGGCCGCGGAGCGACCTTTGTTTCGGGCTCTGGCGGCGCGGCGGCTTCGGCAGTCGGCGCGGGATCTGCCTTGTCGGCATCGGGCGCGGCCGCGGGATCGGCGGGCGCTTCGGGCGCCGCCTTGGGCGGCAACTCCGCTGCGGGCTTGGCATCGGCCGCTGGGCGTACGACGTCCGCGGCGGTCGGTGCGGCGTTTGCCTTGCCGGGATCAGACGTGGCTCCGGCCTGGGCGTTGGCTGCGGGCGGCGCCTTGGGCTGCGGCTCTGCCGCCGGCTTGGCATCGGCCTCCGGGGCGCCAGCGGCCTTCGCCGGGGGTTGGGCTGCAGGTTCGGGATCAGGCTTGCCTTTTGCCGCCGTCGCAGCGGGCTTGGGTATGAGCTTTGCTGCAGCCTTGTCTGGATCTAGCAAGCGATAGGCCAGCAGCTTTACCGGGTCCGTGATGAAGAACCACAGCAAAGCATAGCCCCAGACGAAGGCTGCCCACCCCCACCCCAGCGGGGTCATCAGGAGGCCGTAAACGGCGATCAGGGTCGCCACGATCTGGGTGCCCAGCACGGCCATCCACAATATCCGGGCCGGTCGGATCGACCAGAACGGGCCGCGTGTGCGGGTCTGGAAGATGGTCAGATGGCCGGCCACCGACAGCATCAGGTACATCATCGGCTGCAGATGCGAATGATCGAGATGAAACACGCGGTCGCCGAGAAAGAACAAACCGAAGGCAGCGATGGGTCCGACCAGACCCAGCACCGTGGCAATACCCAGCACCAGGCGCATGTTCCAGGCTTCGGGCTGGTTTTTGTAACGCACATTGTCGTAGGCAATCGACAGAATCGCGCCGTCGTTGAGAAGCGCCAGCATCACGATCATCACCGCGGTCAGCGGATAGAAGTTGAAGACCAGAATCGCCAGGGTCATGAACAGCAATACGCGCAGCGTTTCGGCGATGCGATAGATCGCATAGCTGTTCATGCGCTGGAAGATCTTGCGGCTCTCCTTGATGGCGTCGATGATGACCGACAGGCCGGGCGTGGTGAGCACGATGGCCGCGGCTGCATTGGCGGCGTCGGTGGCCCCGGCCACGGCGATGCCGCAGTCGGCCTTCTTGAGCGCCGGCGCGTCATTGACGCCGTCGCCGGTCATGCCGACCATGTGGCCGTGCTGCTGGAGTACGTCGACGATATGAAACTTGTGCTCGGGGAACACCTGGGCAAAGCCGTCGGCGTTCTCTATGTCCGCAACGACCGCATCACTTTCTTCCTTCTCGACGTCGCCGAGGCTGCTGGCGTCGAGAATGTTCGCGCCTAGTCCGAGCTTCTTCGCGGTCTCCACGGCGATGGCGAGCGCATCGCCGGTGACCATCTTGATCGTCACGCCCATAGCGCGCGCTGCATCGATGGTGGTCTTGGCGTCTTCGCGCGGCGGATCGAACAGCGGCAGCACACCCAGAAATTGCCAGTCTCCGTCGCCGTCGGCCCGGGCCACGCCCAGAGACCGAAAGCCACGCGCGGCAAACGCGTTAACCGCCTGGTCGACTGCGGATTTCACCTCGGCAGCGTCGGCGGCCAGCGCGAGGATCACCTGTGGCGCGCCCTTGGTCACCTTGAACGTCTTGCCGCCCTTATCCTTGACCGTCGCCTCGGTCCGTTTGTGGACCGGGTCGAACGGTTGGAAGTGCTGGACATCGTAGGTCTTGAGCTCGGTATCGTCGGTCACGCCGCCCAGCACCGCGAGGTCGATGGTGTCCTTGTTGTCGGCGCGCGAGCACAGCGCGGCGCTGAGGATCACCTGCGACGGATCGACGCCCTCGACCCCGAAGGGCTCGCCCAGCGTCAGCTTGTTCTGGGTCAGCGTGCCGGTCTTGTCGGCACACAACACATCGACCCCGGCCAGTTCCTCGATTGCCACCAGCTTGCTGACGATGGCCTGTTTCTTCGACAACAGGCGCGCGCCTACCGCCATGGTCACCGACAGCACTGTCGGCATCGCCACCGGAATCGCCGCCACTGTCAGCACCAGGGCGAATTGCAAGGTGGTGAGGATCGGATCGCCGCGATAGATCCCCGCACCGATGATCACTGCCACCAGAACCATGGCGAGAATGATCAGGTAGTTGCCGATCTTCAGCACGGCTTTCTGGAAGTGGCTGACGGTCTGCTCGCCCCCCACCAGTTGCGCCGTTTTACCGAAATAGGTCTTGGCCCCCGTGGCGTACACCATCGCGCCCGCCTCACCCTGGCGAATGATCGAGCCGGAAAACACCGCATCGCCCACCTTGCATGTGGCCGGCAAGGACTCGCCGGTCAGCGCCGACTGGTCGACTTCCACCGGGTCGCCGTCGAGCAGACGGGCATCGGCCGGCACGATATCGCCCAGACGCAGCCGGATCATGTCTCCCGGCACCAGCTCACGCGCGGGCGGTGTGACCCATTGGCCATCACGCAAAACCCTTGCTTTGATCGCCAAATTTGCCTTGAGTGCATCGATGGCGTTGCCGGCCTGGCGCTCTTCCCAGAATCCAACCACCGCATTGGCGACCAGCAACAGCAGGATGATGAAAAAATCCGGCCAGTGCTGGACCACACCTGACAGGATCACCGCGACTTCGATCATCCACGGGATCGGGCCCCAGAAATAGCTCAGGAACTTGAGCCAGGCACTGGTCTTTTTCTCGGTGATCTCGTTGGGGCCATACTGGCCCAGCCGCTTTTCCGCTTCGGCCTGGGTGAGGCCGTCCGGCGAGGCGTCCAGCTTCTTCTGAAGATCGGGCAGCGGCAGCGTTTTCAGATCGTCCCCGGCATCGGGTGCCGCGTCCGTTTTTTCCGCATCAGTTGCGACGGCCTCAGTTTTGGCAGTCATGCCGGGCTCCCCCACTGCCAGTCGCGGACCTGGGGCATATCCTGACCGTGCTTGTGGATGTAGTGCTTGTGCTCGATCAGCGTGTCGCGCATCTGCTGTTTCAGATAGGCGCCCCTGGAGCCCAGATGCGGCAGGCGATCGACCACGTCCTGCACCAGATTGAAACGATCCAGTTCGTTCTGTACCCGAATGTCGAAGGCGGTGGTGATGGTGCCCTCTTCCTTGTAACCGCGGACATGCAGATTACGGTTGCGCCGTCGATAGGTCAGCCGGTGGATCAGCCACGGATAGCCGTGGAAAGCGAAGATGATGTGTTTGTCGGTGGTGAACAGCGAATCGTAGTCGGCATCGCTCAGGCCGTGCGGATGTTCTGAGGCCGACTGCAGTTTCATCAAATCGACCACGTTGACCACGCGGATCTTCAGCTCCGGGAGATGCGCACGTAGAATGGAGACCGCTGCCAAGACTTCCAGCGTCGGCGTATCACCACAGCAGGCCATGACCACGTCGGGCTCGCTGTCCTGGTCGTTGCTGGCCCAAGGCCAGATGCCGATGCCCTGGGTGCAGTGCACAACCGCCTGTTCCATGGTCAGCCACTGCGGCATGGCGTGCTTGCCGGCCACCACGACGTTGACGTAATGGCGGCTACGCAGGCAGTGGTCGAACACCGACAGCAGGCAGTTGGCATCGGGCGGGAGATACGCGCGGACGATATCGGCCTTCTTGTTGATCACATGATCGAGAAAGCCCGGATCCTGATGGGTGAAACCGTTATGATCCTGCTGCCAGACGTGCGAGGCCAGCAGATAGTTGAGCGAGGCGATCGGCCGGCGCCACGGCAGCTCTCGCGTGACCTTCAGCCATTTGGCGTGCTGGCTGAACATCGAGTCCACGATGCGGATGAACGCTTCGTAGCTGTTGAACATGCCATGGCGACCGGTCAGCAGATAGCCCTCCAGCCAGCCCTGGCACTGATGCTCGCTAAGCATGGAATCGAGCACGCCGCCGTTAGGGGCGAGGAATTCATCGTTCGCCTCGCGGGTGGTATCCCACTGCCGATTAGTAGACTCGAATACGGCATCCAGCTTGTTGGATAGGGTCTCGTCCGGGCCGAAGACCCGAAAATGGCGGCGATCGTCGTTCAGCCGGACCACATCGCGCAGGAAACCGCCCAATATGAATGTGTCCTTGGCTTCGACAGCCCCCGGCGCGGGCACGTCCACGGCATGGTCGTGGAAGTCAGGCATGCGCAGGTCGCGCAACAGCAGTCCGCCGTTGGCATGCGGATTGGCGCCCATGCGGCGCTCGCCGGTGGGCGCCAGTTCGGCCAGTTCGGGCATCAAGCGGCCGTTATCGTCGAACAGCTCTTCCGGCCGATAGCTTTTCATCCAGGCTTCGAGTTGGGCAACGTGATCCGGATGGGCCGCGTCTACCAGAATCGGCACTTGATGTGACCGGAACGTCCCCTCGTTCGGCAGTCCGTCGACCTCTTTCGGCCCGGTCCAGCCCTTCGGCGACCGCAGCACGATCATAGGCCAGCGTGGTCGGCGGCCCGCGCCCGACTCGCGCGCCTGCTCGCGGATGACCTGGAGATCGGCGACGACCTGATCCATCGCAGCCGCCATCTGCTGGTGCATGGTCGCCGGGTCGTCGCCCTCGACGAAATATGGCGTCCAGCCACAACCACGGAAGAACTGTTCCAGCTCGTCGTGGTCGATGCGCGCCAGCAGCGTCGGGTTGCTGATCTTGTAGCCATTGAGATGCAGAATCGGCAGCACCACGCCATCGCTGATCGGGTTGAGCATCTTGTTGGACTGCCAGGCGGTCGCCAGCGGGCCGGTTTCGGCCTCGCCGTCGCCGACCACGCAGGCCACGATCAGGGCGGGATTGTCGAACACCGCGCCGAAGGCATGGCTGAGCGAGTAGCCCAGCTCCCCGCCTTCGTGGATCGAACCGGGCGTGGTCGGCGCCACGTGGCTAGAGATCCCGCCGGGCCAGGAGAACTCGGTAAACAAGCGCTTCAAGCCGGCTTCGTCCCGGGTGACATCCGGATAGACCTCGCTCCAGGTACCTTCGAGATAGACGTTCCCGACAATCGCCGGCCCGCCATGACCGGGCCCGGCGACGTAAATCATGTCCAGGTCGTATTGCTTGATGATCCGGTTCAGATGCACGTAGATGAAGTTCTGGCCCGGCGTGGTGCCCCAATGGCCGACCACCAGCGGCTTGACGTGGTCCAGTGACAACGGCGCCTTGAGCAACGGGTTGTCGTAGAGATAGATCTGGCCCACCGATAAATAGTTGGCAGCACGCCAATAGGCGTCCATTCGCCGAAGCATTTCCGGTATCAGTGTGGTTGGCTTGGCCTTCATGACTCATGATCTCTCGCGTGAACAGCGTTTGCGCTGTGCCGAGCGACAGCGCTCACACAGACGCGGCTCCAGTGGCGCCTGATTCGGGCGCGAAGGAGAAGCGATAGCCCGGTTCTGCCTGGCCACATCGTCATATCTTTGCTGGGCTCGGCCGCGGCCCGTCTGTGCGCTGGAACACGCATACAGGACCCAACCCCATGCCCTCCGCTACAAACGGATATCCGTTCGGGTTAACCCACGCTAATGCCGCCATTTCTGAAAACACTCCAACTGGCGATCGGGGCGATGGGTGACCGCTAAAGTCGCGAGCGCCGCAAGCGCAGCGCATTCGTGATCACGGACACCGAAGAAAAACTCATGGCTGCCGCCGCCACCATGGGCGATAACAGGACGCCGAACAGCGGATACAACACACCGGCGGCGACCGGTACGCCGGCGCCGTTGTAGATGAAGGCGAAAAACAGGTTCTGCCGAATATTGCGCATGCTCTGTTCGGATAATCGGCGCGCCTTGGCGATACCGCGCAGGTCACCCTTGACCAGGGCGATACGGGCGGACTCCATGGCCACGTCGGTCCCGGTGCCCATGGCGATACCAACATTGGCTTTCGCGAGCGCCGGCGCATCGTTGATCCCATCGCCGGCCATGGCCACCTTGTGGCCCTCGCGCTGCAGCTTCTCGACCAGCGCATGCTTGTCTTCGGGCAGCGCTCCGGCGTGGACCTCGTCGATAGCCAGCTGTCGGGCCACGGACCGCGCCGTGTTTTCGTTATCCCCGGTGAGCATGATTATCCGCAGGCCAGCCTCGTGCAGGATGCGGACGGCTTCCGGCGTGGTCTTCTTGACCGGGTCCGCGACCGCGATCAGGCCCGCGATCCGGCCGTCCACAGCGCTCAGCATGACCGTCTCGCCCTCGTCGCGCCGCTTGTCTGCGGCGGCCTCCAGCGCACTGGGGTCGACATTGTTGTCGGTCATCAGTCGGCTGTTGCCAACGAGCACAAGGCGGCCGTCGATCTTGCCGCGCACGCCCTGACCGGTGATCGACTCGAAGTCGCTGACCGCAACCGGCTTCACGCCTCTGTCGGCTGCTCCCTCCACGATCGAGCGCGCCAACGGATGTTCGCTGGCGTTTTCCAGCGAAGCCACCAGGCGGACCAGCTCGGACTCATCGAATCCGCCCGCGGTTTCGACGGCGACAAGTACCGGCCGGCCCTCGGTCAGGGTGCCGGTCTTGTCGACCAGCAGCACATCCACCTGCTCCATGAGCTCGAGTGCTTCGGCATCCCGAATGAGGATGCCCTCGCGCGCCCCGCGGCCGACGCCGACCATCACCGACATGGGCGTGGCCAGACCCAGCGCGCAGGGGCAGGCAACGATCAGCACCGAAATGGCCGCCACCAGAGCGTAAGCCAGGCTTGGCGCCGGCCCCACCAGCGCCCAGACGACGAACGCGACAACAGCGCTGCCCACGACGGCGGGCACGAAGAGGCCAGCGACCTTGTCCGCAAGCCCCTGGATCGGCGCGCGCGAGCGTTGCGCCTGGGCAACCATGTCCACGATACGGGACAGCACGGTATCCTCGCCGACGCGGGCCACGTTCATCACGAAGCTGCCGGTCTGATTGACGGTGCCACCAGTGACCGCATCGCCCACGCTTTTTTCCTGCGGGATGGGCTCCCCGGTGATCATGGATTCGTCCAGGGTCGAGTGCCCCTCGAGGATCTCGCCGTCCACCGGCACTTTTTCGCCCGGGCGTACCCGCAGATGATCGCCTGCTTCCAGCGTATCCAGGGCGACCTCTTCGTCGTTGCCGTCGGCGTCGATCCGGTGCGCGCTGGGCGGCACCAGGTCCAGCAGGGATTTCAGTGCCTGCGAGGTCTCACCGCGGGCGCGGGCCTCCATGACCTGGCCCAGCAGGATCAGCGTAATGATCACCGCCGCCGCCTCGAAATAGATCGGCGCGTTACCGTGGCTCTTGAAAGCGGCCGGCAGCAGCTCGGGGGCCACCAGGGCGAAGACCGAAAAGCCGTAGGCCGCACCGACCCCGAGCATGATGAGCGTCCACATATTCGGACTGACATTGACGACGGATTTCCAGCCGCGCTTGAAAGCGAAGCCACCGCACCAGAGCACTACCGGCGTGGCCAGCGCGAACTGAATCCAGCCGAAGGCGGCACCCAACAGGTCGCGAATACCCAGGCCCGGCACCATCTCGCCCATGGCCAGCAGCAGCACCGCCGCGGAGAGCGGCACGCTTACCCAGAAGCGTCGGCGCATGGCCTTGAGTTCGGCGTCGTCTTCCGAGCCGCTGGACACGGTGATCGGTTCCAGTGTCATGCCGCACTTGGGGCAATCGCCGGGCGCGTCCTGGACGATCTCGGGATGCATGGGACACGTGTATTGTGTCTGCCGTCGCGGCGGCGCACTCGCCGCCAGCGCCATCCCGCATTTCGGGCAATCGCCAGGTTGGTCCTGCTCGACCTCCGGATGCATGGGACAGGTGTAGACGGCGCTTGCGCGTGACGTGCCCGGGTGGGGCAGCGAATCGGTTTGATTCCGGACTTGCAGCTGAGTCATCGCATGTGCCTTCGGCGTGTTATGGATTGGATTTTTCCGGGATATCACGACGAACCTGCACAACCAGACCGTGACGTCCAATCACTATGATGTTGTCTCCGCTATGTAATATTTCGTCCGAGGTGGCTTTCCAGAGTTCATCATGGATTCGCACCATCAGAGAGCCACCCTCACCGTGTTTGACCGAGCCATGACGGCTTACGATCAACTTCGGACCGGACCTCCCGTGCCGCCGCATGGGACGCAGCACGCTCCAATAAAGCCAGAGCGATACGGCCAATGCGATCAGATAAAGAGGTATTGCCCAGACGAGCGGGAGCAGCCAGAACACCGACAGTGTCAGCAAAGGCAGAAACAGGATGATGTGAAAAATGGGTCATCACCGGTGGCTCGGGCGCGGTATGCAAGCCGTTGCGATCTTTCAAGTTATCAATCGGATAAGTGCTTCTTCTTATCCTGAAACTCCTCCTTGTCGATCTCCCCCCGCGCAAAGCGCTCCTTCAGAATCTCGAGCGCCTTATTCTTCTGCGGACCCGCGTCCAGGTGAGTCTGGTGCGCGCCCATCCCGGTCAGCCAGCGGACCGCTACCACCACCAGTACGATGACGGCGCCGAAGAAGATAATCATCATCAGAGGGGCAAAGAACATCCCGATCCAGCCTCCATTCCACATCATGCCCGGGCCGTAATAGCCATTCCCGGTTTGGGCCCAGGCCGGTGTGGCCACAGCCGTAGCAGCGACCAACAGGGTCGACGGCAGTTTCCTGATTCCACCCATGGCAGCACTCCAACAAGGTTCCTGGATGACATGGGGTGATCAGACCATGGCTGCCGAGCCTAGACCGTGATCTGCGTCAATAAATGAGCGGCGTGCGCGGTATTTCGACACGCCTGGTTGTTCCGATCCCCCAGCCAGTCGCCAATAATCGTCGAAGACAACGGCTGGTGCGTTGGCAGCGGTCAATACGGCATTCGTCAGGCGTGTCGAGAATGATTCCCGGACTGCACGCATCGCACGTTAGCCGGGATCATCCCCTCTCTGTTGGATCAGTCGCTGGGCTCCACGTCGTCGGCACAGAATGCGTACCGTATGAACCGCGATTAACGGCGACCAACCGGAGGGCACGCGCCACCACCGCCTCGATCGTGAAGCCGTACTCGGGCAGCAGAATGTCGGCAGGCGCCGATGCGCCGAAGCTGTCGATACCCAGCACATCGCCGCGATCGCCCACATAACGGTGCCAGCCCTGCGTCGCGCCGAGTTCCACCGCCAGGCGGGCCGATACCGCAGGCGGCAATATCTCCTCGCGATACGTCAGCGACTGGGCATCGAACAAATCCCAACTCGGCATCGATACGCAGCGCACAGCGACACCTTGGCTCTGGAGGACCTCGGCTGCCGCCAGAATCAGCCCGACTTCAGAACCACTAGCCATTAGAATCAGCGCCGGCAGCTCGTTGTCCGCGGCGGCGTCGGGCGTTGGCGGTAACAGGCTGTAGGCGCCACGGCGCAGGCCCTCGGCGCTGGCGTATCGAGTGCGATCGAGCGTCGGCAGGTTCTGCCGTGTCAGCACGAGCAGCACCGGTCGATCACGAGTTTGCACGGCGACTCGCCACGCAACGGCGGTCTCGTTGGCATCGGCGGGCCGGATCACGCTGAGATGGGGAATGGCCCGCAGGCTCGCCAGCTGCTCCACGGGTTGGTGCGTTGGCCCGTCTTCGCCCACCGCGATGCTGTCGTGCGTGAACACGTGAATCACGTGCAGCCCCATCAGCGCCGCCAGCCGGATCGCCGGGCGCATGTAGTCGGAAAAGATCAGAAAGGTCGAGCCATAGGGCAGGAAACCGCCATGGGCCGCTAAGCCGTTCACGATCGCGCCCATGGCATGTTCGCGCACGCCGAAATGCAGGTTTCGCCCGGCACGGCTCCAGCCGCCGCCGTCGCTGCCCTGGGTGTCGACGGCGGCCATCTCGGCCGGTTCAAAGTCGCCCAACGCCTTGAGCTCGGTATGGGTGGACGGGTCGAGATCGGCCGAGCCGCCTATCAATGTCGGCAAGCGCGGCGCGATGGCGTTCATCACAGTGCCGCCGGCTACGCGCGTCGCCATGCCCCTGGCATCGGCCGGGAAGACCGGCATATCTGTATCCCAGCCCGGCGGCAGATCGCCGCACAGCCGCCCTTCGAGTTCCGCGGCCAGTTCCGGAAAAGCGCGCTCATAGGCGCTCATGCGCGCGGTCCAATCCGCCTCGGCCTGCGCTCCACGTTCACACGCCTGTCGAAAGAACGCCAGCGCCGAGGCGGGCACGAGAAACGGCGGATCGACCGGCCAGCCCAGCGTCTCCTTGGTCTGTTTCACGTCCGCCACGCCCAATGGCGAGCCATGTGCCTTGTAGCTGTCCTGCTCGGGCGAACCGAAGCCGATATGCGTCCGCACGAGAATCAGCGTCGGCCGGTCGGTATCGGCGCGGGCCGCCTCCAACGCGGCACCGATAGCGGCTACATCGTTACCGTCGGCCACGGTCAGCGTCTGCCAACCATAGGCCGCAAAACGTTGCGCGCGGTCTTCCGAGAAGGTGATATCGATGCCGGCCGACAGCGTGACCCGGTTGTCGTCGTAGAGACAGACCAGCTTGCCGAGCCGCAGGTGCCCCGCCAGCGAGGCCGCCTCCGAGGCAATGCCTTCCATGAGATCGCCATCGCTGACGATGGCCCAGGTGCGATGATCGATCGGCACATGGCCATCGCGGTTGTAGCGCGCGGCAAGATGCGCTTCGCCGATGGCCATGCCAACCGCGTTCGCCAGGCCCTGGCCCAATGGGCCCGTGGTGATTTCGACGCCCGGCGTATGCCCGCGCTCCGGGTGACCCGGGGTCTGGCTGCCCCATTTGCGGAAGTGCTTGAGATCATCCAACGACAGGCCATAGCCGGTCACATACAACAGGCTGTAAAGCAACGCCGAACCGTGCCCGGCCGACAACACGAAGCGGTCACGGTCGGCCCAGTTCGGGTTGTCCGGGTGGTGCTTCAGTTGCTGCGTCCACAGCGTATAAGCCATGGCCGCGGCCCCCAGCGGCAAGCCGGGGTGGCCGCTGTTGGCCTTCTGCACCATGTCGACCGCGAGGAAGCGCAGTGTATTGATGCATTCCAATTCAAGCGAATGGGACATGAAGCCACCTCTGGCATGACTCGATCAGGGCGCGTCGTTGACGCACATCGACGTAGAGCATCGGTCGAACGTCGGCCTTCACTCGCGTCACGGAAACATACAAACCATGCCTGCGCTGGCCACTCGCTGCGTGCTACAGGCGAAAGCATGGCGGTCCACGGAACGGCGCCACCTGCGCATTACCCCACCGATTGTCGACCGTTCCAGAGGCTCTCCCCTTTCGCGACGGCACGCTAACCGCAGATCCGAAAACAACCGTATCCATGGCCGAACTCTGGGCCCGGTCCGCCACTGCGTCCGTCTGCCAGCGCACAGACGCACGGCCGCCGCGAAGGCATCTTTATGTCCGGATACTCCGCGAATCGTTTCAGTCATGCCCGACATTCAGTTGCTGTCGAACGGTGCCTACCACGTGATGATCTCGGCGGCCGGCGGTGGCTACAGCCGTTGGCAGGGGCTCGCGCTCGTCCGCTGGCGTGAAGACGCAACGCTCGATTCCTGGGGAACCTTCTGTTATCTGCGCGACGAAACGCGCGAGGCGAGCTGGTCGACTACATTACAGCCGTCGCGGCAGCCCCCCGAAGTCTACTCATATGACTTTGCGGCCGGTCGCGCGACATTTCGACGTTTCGACCACGACATCGAGGCGCGCACGGAGATCGCCGTGGCAGTGGATGCCGACGTCGAGCTTCGCCGTCTCGTCGTCACCAATCATTCCGACCAAAAAAGAACCCTCAGCGCGACCAGCTATGCCGAGATCGTTCTGGCCCCTGCGGCCACCGACTCGGCACACCCGGCCTTCAGCAAATTATTTATCCAGACCCAGATCGAGCCGGACCTCCAAGCCATTCTGGCGACCCGGCGCCCGAGCACGCCTGACGATCCCACGCCATGGCTGTTTCATCTGGCTAGGGTCCGCACTGGCGACGCCAGTCCAGTTTCCTATGAGACCGACCGCAAACGCTTTATCGGTCGCGGGCGCAGCAGCGCCGATCCGCTGGCGCTGGATACAAGCGCGCCGCTCTCGGGCAGCGCAGGCCCGGTGCTCGACGCCATCGCGGCCATCCGGGTCCCATTCGTTCTCGATCCGGGGGCATCGGTCACAATCGACTGGATCACGGGCATCGCGGCGACGCATGAGGCCTGTGTAAAGCTGGCGCGCACGGTCTGCGACGGACGCGTCAGCGCCGGCATTCTCGAACAGACCAACACCTATCAAGCAACCACGCTGCAGGCATTGCAGGCAAGCAACGCCGATGCGCTGGTCTATGCGCGAATGGCGGCGGCCATCCTTTATATGGACGGCTCGTTGCGTGCCGATGCGAACGTCATCGCGCAGAACCGCCGCGGCCAATCGGATCTCTGGAAATTCGGCATCTCCGGCGATGTCGCCATCGTGTTGCTGCGCCTGACCGACCGGGACCGACTCGACCTCACGCGGCAACTGATTCAAGCCCACGCGTACTGGCAAGCGCATGGTCTTGCAAGTGAACTGGCCATTCTCTGCGCGGCAGGTACCGACCACCGCGATCCGACCCTCATCGGCCAGGTGCGCGCGTTAGTCGGTTCGAGCTCCGGTGCGGCATTACTCGACAAGCCCGACGGGATTTTCGTGCTCGACGACGCGCAGTTCGACGCCGACGATCGGATCCTGTTGCAAAGCGTCGCCCGCGTCGTGGTTCATGACACCGCCGGGTCGCTGACTGAACAGGTCATGCGGCGGGCGGCTCCAACGGATGCCGCGAGCCCGGAACCGCCCGGGCGCTCAACGCCGACTGCCGTTGCTGACCGTGCCATAAACAGCGACAAACCATTTAAAAGCGGTTTCACGCCCGATGCGCATGAGTACGTCATCATGGCATCGACGGCGCAGATGACGCCTGCGCCCTGGGTCAACGTGATCGCGAATCCGGACTTCGGCACCCTGGTGTCGGAAAGTGGCAGCGCAACCACCTGGAGCGAAAACGCGCACGAGTTTCGCCTGACGCCCTGGTCGAACGACCCGGTCGGCGACGCCAATACCGAAGCTTTTTACATCCGCGACGAGGGCAGCGGCCACTTCTGGTCCCCCAGCCTGCTGCCCACCCCGGGCGCCAGTCCATACGTCACGCGCCACGGCTTCGGCTACAGCGTGTTCGAACACACCGAGGACGGGATCGAATCCGAACTGTCGATCCACGTAGTCATCGATGCGCCGATCAAGTTCTCGGTACTGACCCTGCGCAACCACTCGGACCAAGCTCGCCGACTCTCGGTGACGGGCTATCTCGACTGGGTGCTCGGCGACGAACGCGCGAAGACGCTGATGCACATGGTCACTGAATTCGACCAGGCAGCCGGCGCTCTGTTCGCCCGCAATGCCTACAACACGGACTTCGCCGAGCGCACGGCTTTCTTCACCGTCGACGCGCCTGACGCCGACGGCACTGTAGAAGCCTGCGCCGACCGCGGTGACTTCCTTGGCGCCGGCGGTTCCCTGGCCGCACCTGCCGCGATCGCCCGGGCGCGGTTATCCGGCCGCGTCGGCGCAGCACTCGATCCCTGCGCCGCGCTACGCGTCGTATTCGACCTGGCCCCCGGGCAGGAACGGGTGGTCGTCTTCCGGCTCGGTGCCGGCAAGACACCAACCGAGGCACACGAACGGGTCCATGCATCCCGCGGCGATGCGGCGGCACAGGAGACGCTCGAGGCGGTGCAGGCCTATTGGCAGCGCACGCTGGGCGCGGTCCAGGTACAGACGCCGGACCGGGAACTGAATGCCCTGGCCAATGGCTGGCTGCTGTACCAGGTCATCGCCTCGCGCCTCTGGGGTCGCACCGGGTTCTACCAATCCAGCGGCGCGTTCGGTTTTCGCGATCAATTGCAGGATGTGATGGCGCTGGTCCACGCCGCGCCGGGCCTGGTACGCGAGCACCTGCTGCGCGCCGCCTCACGTCAGTTCGTGGAAGGCGACGCCCAGCATTGGTGGCACCCGCCCAACGGCAAGGGCGTGCGTACGCATTGTGCGGACGATTTTCTGTGGCTGCCGCTGGCGATCTGCCGCTACGTCGAGACCACCGGCGACGACGGCGTGCTGGACGAATCCTGCCCATTTCTTGAAAGCCGCCCCTTGCATGCAGGCGAAGCATCGAACTACGAAAACCCCCGCTCGTCTGCGGACACTGCGAGCCTGTATGAACACGCTGTACGCGCGATCCGCCACGGCCTGTCCTACGGCCGCCACGGCCTGCCGCTCATGGGGTCGTGCGACTGGAACGACGGCATGAATCTCGTAGGCGCCGAGGGCAAGGGTGAAAGCGTCTGGATGGCCTTCTTCCTGATCACGGTGCTCACACGCTTCGCGCCGCTGGCCCGTGAGCACGCCGATTCCGTCTTCGCCGATCTGTGCGAACACGAAGCGCAACAACTGGGCGAACGGGTCAACGCCTGCGGCTGGGACGGCGGGTGGTATCGACGCGCGTGGTTTGACCACGGCACGGTGCTCGGATCGGCCGAGAACAGCGAATGCCGGATCGACTCGATCGCCCAGAGTTGGGCGGTCTTGTCCGGTGCCGCACCAACCGAAAGAGCGCAGGCCGCGATGGACGCTCTCGACCGGCACCTGGTGCATCGCGATACACGGCTCATTCAGTTGCTTGAGCCGCCCTTCGATACCTCGAAGCCATCGCCGGGTTATATCCAGGGCTATGTGCCCGGCGTGCGCGAAAACGGCGGTCAATATACCCATGCGGCAGTCTGGGCGGCCATGGCTTTCGCCGCGCTGGGCGATGCCGAGCGCGCCTGGGAACTGTTGACCTTGCTCAATCCACTGAGCCACGCCGAAAGCGCCGAGGCTGTGGCCACTTATCAGGTCGAACCCTACGTCGTGGCCGGCGATGTCTATGCCTTCGCGCCGCACGCCGGCCGCGGCGGCTGGACCTGGTACACCGGCTCGGCAGGCTGGTTGTATCAACTGATTACCGAGTCGCTCCTCGGCCTTAGACGGCGTCGAAATGAACTCACCGTCCGACCGCTGCTACCGAAAGACTGGGCCTCGTTCGGTCTGCAGTATCGCCTCGGCGCAACGTCATACGACATCGCATGCCAGGCGGGCGACTCGGCACTTTCGAGCACTACGCTCGATGGTATCGAAGCCCCGCACGGCACGCTCACGCTGACCGACGATGGCGAATCGCATTCGATCGTCGTGATCGTAGGCAGCAACCACGATCAGCAACAAATAAATCGGAGAGCGCCATGCAACTCGGAATGATCGGTCTGGGCCGGATGGGCGCGAGCATGGTTCGACGCCTGATGAACCAGGGGCATGCGTGCATCGTTCACGACACGCAACCCGAGGCGATGGCGCCGTTGTGCAAGCTCGGTGCGGTCGGCGCGACTTCGATGGCCGAACTGGTGCAGACCATGGACCCGCCGCGCGCGATCTGGTTGATGGTCCCGGCGGCGGTCGTCGACTCGGCGCTGGATGCTCTGACCATCCATCTGGAACCCGGCGACATCGTGATCGACGGGGGCAATTCCTACTACCGCGACGATATCGGCCGCGCGCAGAAGATGGCGGTCGCCGGCACGCATTATGTCGACGTCGGCACCAGCGGCGGCGTCGCCGGCGAGACGCGCGGCTACTGTCTGATGATCGGCGGCGAGAACGAGATCGTCGCCCACCTGGAACCGATCTTCTCCGCACTCGCCCCCGGGGTCGGCTCAGTCGCCCGCACCCGCGGACGCAGCGGTACGCCCGGGCCGGCCGAGCAGGGGTTTCTGCACTGCGGCCCGAGCGGCGCCGGTCATTTCGTGAAGATGGTGCACAACGGCATTGAATACGGCGTGATGGCGGCCTACGCCGAAGGGCTGGCTATTCTGCATCACGCCGATATCGGCAGGCACCCGCCCACAAGCGACGCCGAAACGGCGCCGCTGCGCGAGCCCGAGTTCTACCAATACCAGCTGGACCTGCCCAAGATCGCCGAAGTCTGGCGCCGCGGCAGCGTCATCGGCTCCTGGCTGCTCGACCTGACCGCCGATGCACTGTTGGACGATTCCCAGCTGTCCGGCTACGACGGCCGAGTCTCGGATTCCGGCGAAGGCCGCTGGACCATTCAGGCGGCGATCGACGAGGCGGTGCCCGCGCCGGTGCTCACCACTGCATTGTACGAACGTTTTGCCTCACGCGGCGAAGCCGACTTTGCCAATCGCTTGCTCTCTGCCATGCGCCACGAGTTCGGTGGCCATGTTGAGAAACCGCACGAGGAGTCGTCCGAATGAGTCCGGCCACGCTATCTCAGTCAACCGACGAAGCCGCGCATTCGGACGCGTTGGTAATTTTCGGCTTCAGCGGCGATCTAGCCAGCAAGAAGATCTTTCCGGCGCTCTACGCGATGGTCAGGAAAGGCACGCTCACCGTGCCGGTGATCGGCGTGGCTTGCTCGCCCTGGGACACCGACGAATGGCATCGCCATGTACGCGCCAGCGTGGAACAGGACGCCGCCATCGACGACGAGGCCGCCTTTGACCAGCTGATATCGCTGCTCGACTATGTCGCCGGCGACTACGCCGATGAGGGCACCTTCGCAGCGCTGAAGAAGGCGCTCGGCGCCGCCGAACGGCCAGCCCATTACCTGGCGATTCCGCCGGCCCTGTTTCCCACGGTGATCCGCAGTCTCGGTGCCGCCGGCCTGGCCGAGAACGCCCGCGTCATCGTAGAAAAGCCCTTCGGACGCGATGTGGCATCCGCACGCGAGCTCAACGCCATCGCCCGCTCGGTCTTCCCGGAAGACGCGATTTTTCGCATCGATCATTACCTCGGCAAGGATGCGATCATGAACATCCTCTACTTCCGCTTCGCCAATTCGTTCCTCGAGCCGATCTGGAACCGCAACTACGTAGCGAGCGTGCAGGTGACGCTGGCCGAAGCATTCGGGGTCGGCGAGCGCGGCGGCTTCTATGAAAGCGCCGGTTGCCTGCGTGACGTAGTCGAGAATCATCTGTTCCAGATCGTCGCCCTGCTGGCGATGGAACCGCCTGCCTTCCAGAGTTTCGCGGTCGTCCACAGCGCCAAGGCCAGCGTGCTTCGGGCCATGCAACCGCTGACGGCCGACGCCCTGGTACGCGGGCAGTACAACGGCTACCGGCAGGAGGCGAATGTGGCGCCCGACTCGGATGTCGAGACCTTCTGTGCGGCGCGCCTGTTCATCGATTCCTGGCGCTGGGGCGGGGTGCCCTGGTATCTGCGGGCCGGCAAGCGGCTGCCCACGACTGCCGTCGAAGTCCGGGTACAACTGCATGCCCCGCCGCAACATCTATTCGATGACGCCGACCCCGGCGCAGGACCTGCGAACTACCTGCGGTTCAAGCTGCAGCCGGCCTCGTCGATTGCCCTGGCCGCCCGGATCAAGCAGCCGGGCAAGGCATTCGTGGGTAACCAGCGTGAACTCTATCTGCACGAGGACAACCACCAGGCGGAAACACCCTACGAGCGGCTGCTCGGCGATGCGATGGCGGGCGACGGCGCGCTGTTCACGAGTCAGGACGCCGTCGAGGCGGCCTGGGCCGTGGTCGAGCCGGTGCTCGGCGAGCATGCCCCGGTAGTAGCCTACGCGCCGGGCAGCTGGGGACCGGCAGGCGCCGACACGCTGATCGCTGGCGATGGCACCTGGCACGATCCGCAGCCGGAGGAGCCGCCGTCATGACACCGGATTGGGTGTTCCTCCTCGATGTCGACAACACCCTGCTCGACACCGATCGCTTCGTCGCCGACCTGCACCACCGCCTCGAGCAGGCGTTCGGCGCTGACAGCGCGGCGTGCTACTGGAGCGCCTTCGAAGCATTGCGGGCCGAACTGGGCTATGCCGATTATCTCGGCGCCCTACAGCGCTACCGGGCCGACATCGAAACCGTGGGTCTCCAGGAGCAGCGCCTGCTGCAGCTGTCGAGCTTCCTGATCGACTACCCCTTCGCCGAGTGCCTGTTCCCGGGCGCGCTCGACCTCCTCCAGCGCCTGGCCGGGTTCGGACCGACCGTGATCCTGAGCGACGGCGATGTCGTGTTGCAGCCGCGCAAGATCCAGCGCTCGGGCCTGTGGGATGCGGTCGATGGCCGCGTGCTGATCTATGTTCACAAGGAACAGCGGCTTGCCGCGATCGAGGCCCGGTATCCGGCGGCGCGCTATGTCGTCGTCGACGACAAGTTGCGGTTGCTCACGGCCATCAAGCGGGTCTGGGGCGAACGGGTGATCACAATCTTCCCGCGCCAGGGCCACTATGCGCTCGACGCCACGTCCACCGACCGCTATCCGCCGCCCGACCACACGGTCGAGCACATCGGTGACCTGAATAATCTCGACATATCGCGCTGGCTCAACGTCGCCGACGCGGCCCACCCATGACGCCGGACGCACACCCATGAATCCCAATACAAAAGCACTCCACCAACTCGGCCAGAGCCTCTGGCTCGACAACATCACCCGCCGCCTGCTCGACGACGGCACACTGGCGTCCTACATCGCCGACCTGTCGGTGACCGGTCTGACCTCGAACCCGACGATCTTCGAGCACGCGATCGGCCACGGCAACGATTACGATACGGCGATCACCGAACTCGCCCGCGACCGTCACTCGACGATCGAGCAGATCTTCTTTGCGCTCGCGATAGACGACCTGCAACGCGCCGCTGATCTGCTGCGACCGGCCTTTGATGCCAGCGACGGTGTGGATGGCTGGGTCTCGCTGGAAGTCTCGCCGCTGCTGGCAGACGATGCGCCCAAGACCATCGAAGCGGCGGCCGACCTGCATGCAACGGCCGCACGCGAGAATCTATTCATCAAGATTCCCGGTACGGCAGCCGGCCTGGCGGCCATCGAGGCATCGATTTTCGCCGGCATCCCGGTCAACGTCACCCTGCTGTTCTCACGCGAACAGTATCTGGCGGCGGCCGATGCCTACCTGCGCGGCATCGAACGCCGTATCGAGGCCGGCCTGGATCCGAAAGTGGGGTCGGTGGCATCGCTGTTCATCAGCCGCTGGGATGTCGCCGCGAACAAGGAAGTTCCCAAGGTGCTTCACAACCGTCTGGGCATCGCCATCGCCGGTGTGACCTATCGTGCCTATCGCGACCTGCTGGCCTCGGACCGCTGGCAGGCCCTGGCCGACGCCGGCGCACAGCCGCAACGGCTGCTTTGGGCCAGCACCGGCACCAAGGACCCGGCCGAACCCGACACGCTCTATGTCGAGGCGCTCGCTGCCCCCGACACCATCAACACGATGCCGGAGAAAACACTGCATGCATACGCAGATCACGGCCGGGCGAGCGAGCCGTTAGCCGTCGACGGCGGCGCCGCCGACACCGCGCTGCAGACGTTTACGCAGGCCGGTATCGATACCGACGCCCTCGCCGCGCGGCTGCAGCGCGAAGGGGCCGAGTCCTTCTCGGCCTCGTGGCAAACCCTGCTGAAGCAGATCCAAGCCAAGTGCCCGCCGGTCGCCGAGGCCACCCCATGAGCAGCGCGACCCATCGACCCCACACCTCTTCGGACGCGCTGACCGCGCGTCCGGCATGGCAGGCCTTGGTCGCACATCATGACGATATGGGTCACACGCATCTGCGGGATCTGTTCCCGGGCGATGCCGAGCGCGGTACGACTTTCACGGCCGAAGCGGCCGGCTGGTTCCTTGACTACTCGAAGAACCGCGTGACCGCGCACACGCTCGAACTACTGATTGCGCTGGCGCAAGACCGCGGCCTGTGCGAGCGCAGGGACGCCATGTTCCGCGGCGAGGCAATCAACACCACCGAACAGCGCGCGGTGCTGCACGTGGCGTTGCGAGCACCGGCGAGCCAGAAGATCGTGGTCGACGGCCAGGATGTCGTCGCTGAAGTGCACACGGTGCTCGCCCGCATGACGCGGTTCGCCGAGGATGTACGCGGCGGGCGCTGGCTGGGCCATACCGGCAAACGGATCCGCAACGTCGTGAATATCGGTATCGGCGGTTCGGACCTCGGCCCGGTGATGGCCTTCGAGGCCCTGCGCCACTACAGCCGGCGCGACCTCACCGTGCGTTTCGTCTCGAATGTTGATGCGACCGATCTGGTCGAGACGCTGCGTGGCTTCGACGCCGCCGAAACCCTGTTCATCGTCTGTTCCAAGACCTTCACGACCCAGGAAACACTGACCAACGCGCATGCCGCACGCGACTGGTGTATCGCCCAGCTCGGCGATGACGCAGCCGTGGCACGACACTTCGTTGCGGTCTCCACCAACATCGAAGGCGTCACCGCGTTCGGCATCGCGGCCGACCAGATGTTCGGTTTCTGGGACTGGGTCGGCGGCCGCTACTCGATGGATTCGGCGATCGGGCTGGCCAACATGATTGCGATCGGCCCCGAGCACTTCCACGCCATGCTCGCCGGCTTCCACGCCATGGACGAGCATTTCCAGCACGCGCCGCTGGCGCAGAACCTGCCGGTGCTGATGGCGCTGCTGGCGATCTGGAACAACAATTTCCTGGGTGCGACCACCGTCGCGGTGCTGCCCTACGCGCAATACCTGACGCGTTTTCCGGCTTATCTGCAGCAGTTGACCATGGAGAGCAACGGCAAGCACATCACCCGCGCCGGCGCCCCGGTAGCAACTCAGACCGCGCCGATCCTCTGGGGCGAGCCCGGCACCAATGGCCAGCATTCGTTCTACCAGCTGATCCATCAGGGCACGCGGCTGGTGCCCTGCGATTTCATCGGCTTCTGCCAGAGCTTGAATCCGCTCGGCGGCCAGCATGACCTGCTGATGGCCAACCTGTTCGCGCAGAGCCAGGCGCTGGCGTTCGGCAAGACCGCCAGCGAAGTCGCGGCCGAAGGCATAGGGGCGGCGCTGGCACCCCATCGTGTCTTCGAGGGCAACCGCCCAAGCAACACCCTGCTGGCCGACCGGCTGACGCCGGCGACCCTGGGCTCGCTGGTCGCCCTCTACGAGCACAGCGTGTTCGTCCAGGGCGTGATCTGGGATATCGATTCGTTCGACCAGTGGGGCGTGGAACTGGGCAAGGCATTGGCCCAGCGACTGTTGCCGGAGCTCAAGCCCGACGGCGCCGTGCCGCGCACCCATGACAGCTCGACCAACGCGTTGATCGAGCGCTATCGCCGCAAGCGGGCCGACGATGCGGCCCGTTTGCCCACCGCTGCCATCTGAGGCGCATCCCATGGCCACACGCATCAGCCCGCTCGCCGGCAAACCCGCCCCGCTAGATCTGCTGGTCAATGTACCCCGGCTGGTGAGCGCCTATTACACCGGGCTGCCGGATCCGGGCGTGCCGGCGCAACGCGTCGCCTTCGGCACCTCCGGGCATCGGGGCTCGTCGTTCGCATTGTCGTTCAACGAACGTCATGTGCTGGCGATCACGCAGGCGATCTGCGACTACCGCAAAAGCCAGGACATCGACGGGCCGCTGTTTCTCGGCATCGATACCCACGCGCTGTCGGAACCCGCCCGGGCCAGCGCCATCGAGGTGCTTGCCGGCAACGGGGTCGAAACCATGCTGGCCACCGACGACGAATACACGCCGACACCGGCGATCTCGCACGCGATTCTGACCTACAACCGCGGGCGTACATCCGGGCTGGCGGACGGTATCGTGGTGACCCCGTCCCACAACCCGCCGGACAACGGCGGCTTCAAGTACAACCCGCCGAACGGCGGGCCGGCCGACGAGCACATCACCGACGCCATCGAGAACGCGGCCAACGCCCTGCTCGAAAAGGACCTGGCCGGAATTAAGCGAATCCCCTGCAACCGCGCGCTGCAGGCAGCAACCACGCATCGCCACGATTTCGTCACCGCCTATGTCGCCGATCTCGGCCAGGTCGTCGACATGGATGCGATCCGCGCAGCCGAGGTGCATATGGGCGTCGACCCGCTGGGCGGCGCCGGCGTGCACTACTGGGCACGCATCGCCGAGCACTACCGGCTGGACCTCACCGTGGTCAGCGACGTAGTCGATCCGACGTTTGCCTTCATGACCGTCGACTGGGACGGCCGGATTCGCATGGATCCCTCGTCGCCCTATGCAATGCAGCGCTTGCTCGATCTCAAGGATCGTTACGACATCGCCTTCGGCTGCGACACCGACCACGACCGGCACGGGATCGTCACCGGCCAGGCCGGTTTGCTGGCACCCAACCACTATCTAGCAGTCGCCATCGATTATCTGTTTAGCCACCGCCCGCAATGGAGCGCGCAGGCCGCAGTGGGCAAGACCGTGGTCAGCACCGGCCTGATCGACCGTGTGAGCGCGCGGCTGGGCCGGCCGCTGGTCGAAGTGCCGGTCGGCTTCAAGTGGTTTTCTGCGGGGCTGTTCGACGGCTCGCTCGGTTTCGGCGGCGAGGAAAGCGCTGGGGCATCGTTCCTGCGCCGCGACGGGTCGGTGTGGACCACCGACAAGGATGGCATTGTGCCCGCCCTACTGGCAGCCGAAATCACCGCGCGCTGCGGCCATGATCCCGGCGCCTTGTACAACAAGCTCACCGACGAACTCGGGTGCCCGCTGGCCGACCGCGTCGAAGCCAAGGCCACCCCGGCGCAGAAACAAGCGCTGGCCGCGCTCACGCCACACCGCATCAGCGCCCACGAACTCGCCGGCGAGCCGATTACCGGGATCATCGATACCGCGCCCGGCAACGGCGCGCCGATCGGCGGCATCAAGGTGATGACCGCCAACGGCTGGTTCGCCGCTCGCCCGTCGGGCACCGAAGACATCTACAAAATCTACGCCGAGAGCTTCGACGACGAGGCCCATCTGCAACGCATTCTGAAAGAAGCGCAGGCCATCGTCGACCAGGCGATCGCCACACCGTGACCACGCACTCTGCCACGGCGCCCGACCCGGCCGCCATCGCTGCCGGCGCCACCTCCGACGGCGCGATGCTCGACCGCCTGCAACGCACGGCATTCGATTATTTCCTGCAATGCGTCAACCGCGACAACGGCCTGGTCGCCGACACCACGCGCGACGACGCGCCGTGCAGTATCGCGGTGGTTGGTTTTGCCCTGTCGGCATTACCCATCGGGGTCGAACACGGCTGGATCGAGCGCGCCGAGGCGGTACAGCGCACGCTCGCTAGCCTTCGTTTCTTCATGGCCTGCGATCAGTCGGGCAGCGCCACTGCCAGCGGTTTTCATGGTTTCTACTTCCACTTTCTGGATATGCAGCTCGGCACCCGCGTCTGGCATTGCGAACTCTCGCCGATCGATACAACCCTCCTGATCGCCGGCATGCTGAGCGCTGCGGCCTACTTCGACGCCGACACGCGCGACGAAACCGAACTCCGCCAGCTGGCCAACGCCCTCTACGAGCGGGTCGACTGGCGCTGGATGCAGGACGACGGCGACACCGTCATGCAGGGCTGGAAGCCGGAATGCGGTTTCCTCCACTACGGCTGGGAAGGTTACAGCGAGGCGCTGCTGCTCTACGCGCTGGGGCTGGGCTCACCCACCCATGCGCTGACCGAACAGAGTTTTCGCGCCTGGACGATGACCTACCAATGGGAACATCTGTACGGCTACGATTTCCTGTACGCCGGGCCGCTGTTCATTCACCAGTTCTCGCAAGCCTGGATCGATTTCCGCGGCATCCGCGATGACTTCATGCGCGAGAAGAACTGCGATTATTTCGAGAACAGCCGGCGCGCGACCTATATCCAGCGCGAGTATGCGATCCACAATCCAAAGAGCTTCGCCGGCTACGACGCCGAGCATTGGGGCTTGTCGGCCGGCGACGGCCCTAGCGGCGATGCCCGACAGGTGGCCGGGCGCGAGCAGTTCTTCTATGGCTATGCCGCGCGTGGTGTGCCCTTCGGCCTCGACGACGGCACGATTGCCGGTTCGGCGACCGCCTCGTCGCTGGTCTTCGCGCCCGAGATCGTTCTGCCGGCGTTGCGTGCGCTTCAGGCGGACGGTGTTGCACACGGCGTCGATCTGATCCGTGCCAGCGGCTTCAATGCCACGCTCGGAGACACCCCCGCGAAAGCCTGGACCACGACCGATCTGTTTGGTCTAGACCAGGGCATGATCGTGTTGATGATCGAAAACTACCGGTCCGGGCTGCCCTGGCGCCTGACACGAAATCTGCCCTGCATTCGAGCCGGCCTGCGCCGCGCCGGCTTTCGTGGCGGTTGGTTGAAGCACTCCGAACCGGCCAAGCCATGAAGTCAGTCGGCCCTGCGCTCGACTATCCCTGCGCGAGCACCTCAGATCAGGAACTCTGCGCCCACGCTCGGCCGGCCGACTGGCGCAACCCGCGGCCCCGCCTGCCCTACGACTGGCTGGTCATCGGCGCCGGGCCTGCCGGGCTGACTGCGGCACGCAGCGCGGCAGCCCTCGGCGCTCGCGTCGCGCTGGTCGAAAGTCATCTGCTGGGCGGCGTTTCGCTGAACTACGGCTCGGTGTCGGCACAGGCGCTGATCAGAACCTCGCGTCTATACGCAGAGATGCGCGATGCCGCTCACTACGGCGCACGCGCCCCGGCACACGTCGACGTCGATTTCCCACTCGCGATGGAACGTATGCGTCGCATCCGCGCGCGTCTGGGCCATCTCAATTCCGCAGCGAGCGTTGCCGCCCTGGGCATCGACCTGTTTTTCGGTGCGGCGCGTTTCGTCAGCGACGATGCCATCGATCTCGATGGCACCCGGCTGACGTTCAAGAAAGCGCTCATCGCCACCGGCTCGCGGTCGTTGCTGCCGACCCTTCCGGGGCTGACCGAAGCCGGCTACCTGACCAACGAAACCGTGTTCGATCTAACCGAACTACCCGCCAGCCTGCTGGTAATCGGCGGCGGCCCGGTGGGATGCGAGCTCGCCCAGGCTTTCTGCCGCTTCGGCTCGCACACCATCATCGTCCACGACGAACCGCTGTTCCTGCCCCGGGAAGAACGCGATGCCGCCCAGCTGCTCAGCGCCGCGCTGGCTCAGGACGGCGTCGAGATTCATCTGAATACCACCGCCATCAATGTCCGCATGGACAACGGCCGGAAGGTCATCGAAACAGTCAACGACGGCGACGTGACAACCCTCACCGCCGACACGGTATTGACCGGCATCGGTCGCGTGCCCGCCGTGGCTGGACTGGACCTCGAAGCAGCCGGGGTCGTTTTCGACACAACGGCCGGCATCCGGGTGGATGACTTCCTGCGCACCAGCAATCGACGAATCTTCGCGGCTGGCGACGTCTGCATGCAACACCAGTTTGTCGATACCGCCCATGCCTCGGCGCAAATCGCCGTCCACAATGCGCTGTGTCGGCAGCGCCGGCGCGTGAGTGCCCTGACGACTCCCTGGTGTACCTATACCGACCCGGAAATTGCCCATGTCGGTCTGTATGTCCGCGAGGCACGCGAGCGTGGTATCCCGATAAAGACCTTCACGGTACCGATGCACGAGGTCGATCGCGCAATCGTCGACGGCGGGGAGGAAGGGTTTGTTAAAATCCATGTCCGCGAAGGCACCGACACCATCCTGGGCGCCACCATCGTGGCGCGACACGCAGGCGAAATGATCAACGACCTGTCGCTTGCGATCGTGGCCGGCATCGGTCTGGACACCATGGCAGGCGTGATTCATGCCTACCCCACTCAGGCCGAAGCGATCAGAAAAGCCGCACAGGCTTGTCGCCGAACCCCTCGGCCGCGCTGGCCCACATGGCTGCAGCGCGGGTGGCTCAGGCGATAACGACCGGACAACTCCGTGCCACCGCTATCGGGTGGCCCGATCCAGTGTCCGCTCGCCGTGATCTCTGCAGCAGGTCGTTCATCCGGGCCGCTGGCCTTGCAGCCGATGGGCGCCGAAATCGATCAAACTCAGGCACGACCCGCATGAACACGCACAGAAACACTCGCCGAGCTGCGTATGTTCTCGGCGCCGCAGACCGGGCATTCGATCACAAAGGCTGACACAGCCGATGAACTGCACCAGACTCCGCGCGCGACGGCCGGTGCGATCCCCGCGACGCTCAACCGTGTTGCCTGGCGCACAGACACGCCGGACACGGCGGCAGACACTGATAGACAACACCACCGCTATTCAAGGCACATAATAATGACCATCCCGTTGGTCAACGAGACCGAGGCGACCCGGCGACGCACCCGTTTGCCTGCAGGATCTGACGACGGTGCGATTTCGTGCTGGGAAAATGAGGGCGGTGCTGTTCAGCAGGCAGCCGGAACGTCCCGGACACATCTCCGGGAAAAACACACCGAGCGAAAGATCGCAGCCTGGATGATATCCCCGCGATAGCCCCAGAAGCCTGTTGTTAAAAGCTTCCGATATACGCCATGGACCGCCGGTCCGGGCATGAGTCTGTAATGGAACCAGAATTCACCCACGATCAGAGCACGGTTAAACCGCAATCATGGGTCCGCATACTGGCCGGATACCGCGAGCCCAGCGCCAGGCGCAGCGTACTGGAAGTGATGATCACGCTAATCCCGTTCGCCGGCATCTGGTGCTTGATGTGGGCGGCGGTGGACCACGGCTACTGGCTCGGTTTGTTGTTGGCCGTGCCCGCCGCGGGCTTTCTGGTGCGGCTGTTCATGATCCAGCATGACTGTGGCCACGGCTCGTTCTTTGCTTCTAGGGGCGCCAATCACTGGCTCGGCCGCGCCATCGGCGTATTGACGCTCACGCCCTACGATTTCTGGCGGCATACCCACGCCATGCATCATGCCGCCGCAGGTAATCTCGATCGCGAGGATTTTGGCGGCATCGACACGCTCAGCGTGCGCGAATTCAGGGCCCTGTCGCGCGGGCAGCAACTCCGTTATCGACTGTACCGGCATCCGCTGGTGCTGTTCGGCCTCGGCCCGGCCTATCTGTTCATCGTCCACAACCGTTTGCCGGTGGGTTTCATGCGCGCGGGCTGGATGCCGTGGTTGAGTACCCAGGGCACCAACGTGGCGATCATCGCGTTGGCTGGCCTTTTGATCTGGTGCATCGGACTCGTGCCGTTCCTGCTGGTGCAAGTGCCGATCACGCTTGTCGCCGCGACCTATGGCGTCTGGCTGTTCTATGTCCAGCACCAGTTCGAGACCACTTATTGGGAGCGGGAATCGGACTGGCGTTTTCACGACGCCGCGCTGCACGGCAGCTCGCACTACGACCTGCCGCCTGTCCTGCGCTGGTTCACGGCCAATATTGGCGTGCACCATGTCCATCACCTATGCAGCCGGGTGCCCTCCTATCGGCTGGCGGAAGTGCTGCGCGACCATCCCGAACTACGCGCGGTTGGCCGCATTACGCTCTGGCAAAGCCTGCGCTGTGTGCCGCTGGTGCTATGGGACGAGCAGGAACGTCGACTGGTGTCTTTCAGAACGGCGCGGGCCCTGCACGGCATACCTTGCAAACGCGTCCCCTGCAAACGCGTCGCGTAGGGACTGTTTAGAACATGGTCGGCGAACCAGTCGAGAGGGCTGATATTGCCCGAGCCAATCACCGCTTCAATGCCCGGTCACAGAAGCCGTCGCCACGGATCAGACCGGGCCCAGTACACGAGACACCAGGGCCGCGATCATCTGTTCTTCGTCGGTGGCGATGACGCGTATAGTGACGCGGGCCGATTGGCGAGAAATCAGTGCGGCACCGGCCGCGTTCTGCATCGGGTCGATCGTGATGCCTAGAAAATCCAGCCCGTCACAGATGCGATCGCGGATGACGGGTGCGTTCTCACCGATACCCCCAGCGAAGACCAGCGTATCCAGCCCGCCGAGCGCCGCGGCGTAGGCACCGATCGTCTTCTTTGCCTGATAGCAGAACAGGGCGATTGCCTCCGCGGCTCGCGGGTCATCCGCCTCGCTGGCCAGCAGATCGCGGATATCGCCGCTGGTCTCGGACAGCCCGAGCAGACCGGATTCGTGGTTGACGATGTGGTCGAACTGCGCGGGCGTTATCGCCGCTTCGTCCGCGAGAAAACGCACCAGACCGGGGTCGAGATCACCGGACCGCGTCCCCATGGGTAGGCCGGCGGCCGGTGTGAATCCCATGCTGGTATCGACGCCGATGCCAGCACGCACCGCGGCTATGCTCGCGCCGCTGCCCATATGGGCCAGAATCACGCGCCCACGGGTGGCCGCCGGGTCGCCCAGTCGCGCCAGCTCCTGGATCAGGTAGGCATAGGACAGACCGTGAAATCCGTAGCGCTGTACGCCGAGCGCCTCAAAGCGGCGCGGCAGCGCGATCTGGGTGGCCACTCGTGGCATGTGGCGATGAAACGCGGTATCGAAACAGGCGATCTGAGGACAGTCCGACAGTCGTTTGCCGAATGCCTCGATCAGTTCGAGCTCGCGCGACATGTGCTCGGGGTCACGCGGGCGCAAGCGTTCGAGCTCGGCGTGCAATGCGGGCGTGATGCAGGCCGGTTCGGCGTGCTGGAGCCCCTGCACCACGCGATGGCCAACCCCCGCGATGCCATCGAGGGCGCCGCGTTGTTCAAGCCAGTCGACGAGTGCTGCCACCGCGGCGCCATGCCCGGCGCCGTCGAGCGCCGTCTCGCCCGATTCGTTGGTCGCCGTGTCCGTGAACGACAGCGTGGCCCCGGCCTTACCGATACGCTCGATCTTGCCGCGTAGCGTCAGCAATGGCGGTTCGCCCCGTGCAAAAAGCGCGAAACGAATGCTAGACGAACCACCATTAACGGTGAGAATCGCGCCCTCGACGGCAGATCTACCCATCAAAATTCACCGCTGGCGGCTAAAAGCCCGACCGACTTCACTCCGGCGCCCGGCCCCTCCCGAGAGACCTCGCGGGCCGACGGATATCAGGCCGCGGCAGCCGGCTGGAGCGGGGGCTGCGCCTCAGCATCCGGATTGGGCACGGCCTGACCAGCGAGCGCGAAGGCCAGCGTGGCCGACGACGGATTGAGGCTGTCGACCATGGCGCTAGGGATAAGAATCGTCGCACCACGTTCCTTGGTGGTCTCGTAGATGATGTTCATGGCGCGCAGCTGCAGCGCCTGCGGATGCCCCGCATAGGTCTGGGCAGCCTCGACGAACTTGCCGGCGATCGCAGCCTCGGCCGAGCCCAGAATCACGCGCGCCTGTTTCTCGCGCTCGGCCTGGGCCTGGCGGGACATGGCGTCCTGCAGGGCTTCGGGAATCGCGACATCGCGAATCTCAACCGAGCTCACGGTAATACCCCACGGCGCGGTCTTGGCGCCGATCTCGAGCTTGAGCTGTTCATCGGCGTCCTTGCGGTCGGACAGTAGCGCGGCGAGCATCGACGAACCGATCATCTCGCGCAGCGAGGTCTGGGCGACCTGGTCGATGGCCTGGCGGTAGTTGGTGATCGCCAGCGCGGCCTTTTCGGCGTCATGCACGTGCCAGAAGATGATGGCATCGACATTGACCGGCACCGTGTCTCGGGTCAGCGCCTGTTCGGCGTTGAAGCCGGTGGTCTGAATGCGCTGATCGATGACGGCCACAACCGTGTCCATCACCGGAATGATGGCGAATAGCCCTTCCCCACGGACGCTCTGCAGCTTACCCATGCGCAGGATGACGAACTTCTGCCAGACGTTGGCCATCTTCAGCGACAGCGCGACGACCACCGCGGCCAGGACGAAGACGCCGGCCAGATACGGGCTGACCCAGAAGCCCGCCGCGGCGGCGGCGGCAATACAGAGTGCAACGCAGAATAGAGTGATCGGGTTCATGACGAGGGCTTCCATCGCGCAGTGGAGGACGTACTCGACGATGCGCCGGCCAGCAGTCGGCGTCCGTGCGCTAACCCACGCTGGCTTACGGTGATCGCCGCGCTCGGGTCGGTAAACGCCTGCCTGCTAGCGCGCCAGCGCGACGATGGACTCGGCATGGAACGCCGCGGCCTCGGCCACGGCCGCGCAGCCCGGGTCATCGGGCAGAACATTGATCGCAGCCACCGGATGCCCCGCCAGCACTTCGATCGCCGCATATGCGCTGTCGGCCAGCGCCTTGGCGTTGTAGCCGCCTTCGAGCAGCATCACCAGACGGCCGTCGCAGAGCTCGTCGGCCAAGGCGCACATGCCCTGTGTGATGGCGGCATAGCCAGTCTCGTCCATGGCGCAGGTCATATCGAGGTAGTGACAATCGAAGCCGGCGGATACCAGCAGAACATCGGGACCGAACGCGCGCGCCGCCGGGCTCACCACCTTCGCGAACACGTCCAGCAGTGCGGCGTTGCCAATACCCACGGGCAGCGGCACGTTGAGGTTGGTGCCCATGCCGGGTCCGGCACCGGTCTCCGCCAGCAGACCGGTGCCCGGGTAGAACGGCGCCGCGCAGTGGCTGTCGATCACCAGCACGTTGGGATCGTCATAGAAAATGGCCTGGGTGCCGTTGCCGTGATGCATGTCCCAGTCCCAGATCAGCACCCGTTCATAGCCGAGCGTGGTGCGAGCATGTGCAGCCGCGACCGCGATGTTGTTGTACAGACAGAAGCCCATCGCACGATCGGCCGGCGCATGATGGCCGGGCGGGCGCACGATACAAAACGCCCGCCGGGCGTCACCGGCCGCCACGGCCTCGAGCGCGCTGATGCCCGAACCCGCCGCCAGGCCGGCCGCCACCACGCTACCCGGCGATACTGCAGTCGTATCCTGCGCCAGCCAGCCCGATTGACCGTCCAGCGACTGGATATGGGCCACATACGCCGCGTCATGGGCCTGTTCGAGCTGGCGGGCAGTGGCGGCGGCCGGCAGCACCCAGCGCACGCCGTCGATGGGCTCCAGCAGCAGCCGATCGACGATCGCGGTCAGGCGCTCGGGTCGTTCCGGGTGGCTGTAGGTCTCCAGGCTTGCGTCCGGATATTGCAGCGCGATCATCGCCTTGACCGCGTCGGTCCATTCGGGATGCTCCGGATCCCAGCCGTGTGGGTTATGGCCGAGCATGCCCAGGTCGTAATAGACCCATACCGTCGTCGCCATCGCAGTCATCCAGCTAGCGCGCGGCCCGCCGGCGCGCCATCAACGATCTGCCGGGCCTCGGCCCGGATTGCAGCCACACGACCGGTTGCCCCGATGCGCCGAAGGTCGCCCGCCGGGCGGCAACCGCCGGATCCGGCCGCAAATGCAGATAGAGCCCGAAAAGGGCCATCGCGTCGACCGGCGCTGCCGCGCCGATCGGTTGCCTGCCCTGCGGATCGATTGATGCGCTCATGCGGTTGCCTGCGCGATGGTAACGTGCCGCTGCGTGAGCGCCTGCAGGAGTGCGTCCCACGAAGTCGCGGCGCTCTGAAGGCGATCGCGCTGCAGCATGCCGGCCATTGCGTCGAGATTGATTCCGGCGCGGGTACAACGCGCGAGCACGATTTCGCCGTCCTCGCTGTGGTGTGCGATGGCGCCGCGCAACTGCCCATGGTCGGCAAAGGCGCGCACCGTTTTCTCGGTCACGCCATTGATGGTCCCAGGGGCCGCCAGCGCGTCGACATACAACGTATCGGAGGCGAATGGATCCAGGCTGGCGGTATCCGACCAGAGCAGCCGCTGCGGGGGCGCTCCGGCCGCCGCAAGCCGCCGCCATCGGCGGGAATCACGCAACTTGCGATACGCTCGGTAACTGCGCTGAGCCACTGCCGTCCCGACCCGATCATGTAGGTCCTGCGGAATTTCCGTGCGCTCGTTGGGCTGATCCCAGTCAAAGTGCATCGCGGTAACCGCCGCGACCTGTGAATCCACCCCCGCTTCCCGATAGCGCCGATAGTAGGTGCTACGCGTCGTGGGCGCAGCGACCTTCTGGCGTACATCGGCCGGGAGGCCGAGACGCAGGGCGCTGTCCCAGGGGCTGACGACCAACGACGCAATGGATGCCACGTTGGCATCGAGACCCGCGGCCAGTCGGCGCTCGATACCATTCATGTAGGCTTGGGCGGCCGCGAGATATTGCGCGCGCGAGCACAGCAGCGTGATGCGGACCGGCACGCCGGCGAAGATCGCTGCTTCGATCGCTGGCATACCGGCCGCCGTTCCGGGGATCTCGATCAATAGATTCGGCCGCTCGGCGCGGGCATGGCATTCGGTGACCGCTGCGACCAGACGCGGCGTATCCGCGACCACCTTCGGCGAGACCGCCAGCGACGCCCAACCTTCGGCGCCGGCACTTGCCTCGAACAGCGGCCGGAACAGGTCGGCTGCGGCCCGCGCGTCATCCAGCACCAGCGTCCTGAGCAGCGCCTCGCCGTGCAACCCGGCCGTCGACGGTATTCGATGCTCGATATCGTCGACGTCGATCGCACCGCTGAAACCGTCGACCCGGGTGGGCATCGACGCCAGGCCGGTGATCGAGAAGTCGTCGATCAGGGTCTGCAGGCGACCGTCGTCGAGCATTCCCCGGCCGACGCCATCCAGCCAGAGACTCTGGCCGAGGCTTCGTAAACGATTGATAGCAGTCATAGTCATCTCCGGTGACGGGGTCGAGCAGCGCCGCGATACGACCGGCGCGAGGGTCGGGTATCACGGTTCATGCGGCAGGCTCGTCGAGATAGTGGTCGTCGGCCTCGGCCTGCGTCGCCGTGGGCCGGTCGTGGCAAAGCAGCAACTGGGGCGATCGCCCCCCGCTGATGTCGATCCCGTCTGCCCCGACTGTACGCAGACTCACTTCGACCGTATGGGCTTGGCTGTCGTCGACCAGCGCAACGCCCGCCGCGCCCTGCTCGACGCCGTCCAGCAACAGTCGCTGCGTGGATGCGCCCGCCGCGATCAGGGTCTGGGTGACTTCGATGTGATAAACCGTGGCGCCGTAGCTATAGTCGAGCGCATAGCTGCGCCATTCGTCGGGAATACAGGGCACGATCTGCAGATGATCGGCCGTGCGCCGCAGCCCCAGCAGCGACTCCACGATCAGCCGATAGGCCCAGCCAGCCGAACCGGTATACCAGGTCCAACCGCCGCGCCCGGTGTGCGGCGCGAGTGCATAGACATCGGCGGCCAGTGCATAGGGCTCGGTCTTGTAGATCGCCACGCCGGCGGCAGACACCGCGTGGTTCACGGGGTTGATGATCGCCATCAGCTCCCAGGCGCGACGGCTGTCGCCCAGTCGGGCGAAGGCCATGGCGGCCCACACCGCCGCATGCGTGTACTGACCGCCGTTTTCGCGCACCCCGGGCACATAGCCCTTGATATAACCGGGGTTCATGGGGGTGGTATCGAACGGCGGATCAAGCAGTTGGATCAGGCCATCACCGCTTTCCGAGCCGCGGCGCACGAGTCGCACATCGACCGCGTCCATCGCGCGGCGCGAACGTTCAGACTCGCCGGCTCCGGAGAGCACCGACCAGCTCTGGGCAATCGAGTCGATCGTGCATTCGACATTTGTCTTCGATCCCAGCGGCGTACCGTCGTCGAACCAGGCGCGCTGGTACCACTCGCCATCCCAGGCGTGGTGATGGATCTGCACGCGCAACTGCCGAGCCTGGGTGATGCAGCGTTCGGAAAATGCCGCATCGCCGTAGTCGGCGGCCAGCGCCGCAAAGTTCCGAAGGACGTCGTAGAGGAAAAACGCCAGCCATACGCTTTCACCCTGGCCTTTGATGCCGACCAGGTTCATGCCGTCGTTCCAGTCGCCCGACCCCATCAGCGGCAAGCCATGCTCGCCCAGGCGGAGGCCGTGTTCGATGGCCCGAACACAGTGCGCATACAACGTCGCACTCGCCTCCGAGCGGCCCGGCAGTTCGTAGTAAGACTCCTCCTCCGCCTCCAAAGGCCGACCTTCCAGAAAATGCAGGTCCTCGTCGAGCACGGCGCGATCGCCGGTGCTGCGGACGTAGCGGCAAACGGACGCCGGCAGCCACAAATAATCGTCCGAGCACCGCGTGCGCACGCCGCGACCGACCGGCGGATGCCACCAGTGCTGCACGTCGCCTTCGGGATACTGGTGCTCGGCGGCCCGCAGCAGATGCGCACGAACGACGTCGGGCGCGGCATGCACCAACGCCATGCCGTCCTGCAACTGGTCACGGAAACCGTAGGCTCCGCCCGACTGGTAATAGCCACTGCGTGCCCAGACCCGGCAGGCCAGCGTCTGATACAGCAGCCAGCCGTTGGCCATGACGTTGATCGCCGGATCCGGCGTATGCACCTGGACCGTACCGAGCGTAGCGCGCCAATACTGGCGCACGGCGTCCAGCGCGGTACGAGCCGAGCCGGGCTGGCGCAATCTCAGCGCGAGTGCGCGGGCCTGATCAATATCGGTGGCCGCCCCGAGACGGAAAACCACCTCATGGCTGGCGCCGTCCGCCAGCTCAAAGGGGATCTGGATCGCGCCGCAGGGATCCATACCGGCGCCGAGCCGTCCCGACAGCCGCCTGCGGCTCATCGCATCGGGCTGGGCGAGCCCGCGGTTACGCCCGATGAAGGCGGTTCGATCGCCGGTGAGCGTACGACCGGGCGCGTCGGCGTCGATGAATGCGATCCGACCGGCGAAATCGGTGTTGTAGGCATTGCGTGCGAACAGCGCACCGCTGGCCGGATCGATTTCGGTCACCAGATGCATCGCGGACTTGGATCTCAGATCACCCAGCACCCATTCCACGTAGGCGGTCGCCGACAGCCGCCGTCGACGACCCGAGGTATTGCGTACCTTGAGCACCGAGAACTTCACCGCCGCATGGCGATCGACGTACACCCAGAGCTGCGAGCGCAGGCCCTGAGCGTCGTGCTCGTACACCGTATAGCCGAAACCGTGACGACAACGATAGCCCAGACCGTCGGGGCTGGGCAGCGCGGTCGGCGACCAGTACGCGCCGCTGTCCTCGTCGCGCAGATAGAACGCCTCGCCGGCGGACGCGCCGACAGCGTCGTTGCTCCAGGGCGTGAGCCGGTACTCGTGGGCGTTTTCATGCCACGTATAGGCTGGCCCGCTCTCGCTCATCACCGTGCCGAATACCGGATTCGCCAGCACATTGACCCAGGGCGCCGGCGTCCGGTGCTCGGCGCGGCTGGTGATGACGTATTCCCGCCCGCTCGCCGAAAACCCCCCGAGATCGTTGCCTAGGATGAGTCGGTCGCGCGCCGCATCGGCGACGACGCGCCGCCGCATCGGCGTCGTGGCGCGACTCCAGCGGGCCGGTACCAGACGGTCGCCGCGCTTGGCCACGAACGGCCGCCGTTCGATCTGGTCCGCCAGGCTGCCATGCCCGTCGATGACGATCACTCGAGCGACTGCCTGCAGCAGAATGCGGTCCTCGTGCGAGATCTGCTCGGCCTGGCGTACGAAGATGCCACCGGGCCGGTCGACCGCGCTGGCTTCTGTGCCGGTCGCAATCAGACCCATGATGGCGTCCTGCAGGCTCTGGCGATAGCCGACGTGTTCCTCGTTCCAGACCACCAGATCGACCATCAGGCCCTTCAGCCGCCAATACGCATGGCACTGGATCAGCTGGCGGGCCAGCTCGATGTGCTCGCTGCTGGATATCTTGAGCAGCACGATCGGCAGATCGCCCGAGATGGCATAGCCCCAAAGGCCCGACTGGCCGCGCCGGTTCTGCGCCAGCAAGCCCGCATCGGCGCGCAGGCGGGCGTTGGCATAGATCACCGAGCCGGCCAGACGCCGGTAGAGCTGGGCATCGACCTCGCTGGCATTGATCTGGCGCAGCGTCACGCCGCTATGGGTCGCGGCGATATCGCGCACTCGGTCGGCGAAATGTCGATCCTGATATTTACCGACGAGCGCCATGCAGGCAGCCCGGTCGTCGGCCGCGCCACTGACGAGATCGACTGTGGCCGACTGCTCCGGCGCGAGCACGATCCGAGCCCGAATCGACACGATCGGGTCGAGCACGGAGCCCACGGTCCCCGACAAGGGCCCGGCCGCGTCCATGGCCGCCGGCGCGACCAGATCTCGACCTCGGCCAATGAAACGCATGCGATCGGTTTCGCAGGAGACCGTGTCCAGTATCGTGCTGTTGGCCGCCATCAGGTGGAACATCCACGGCGTGGCTTCCTCGGGCGCGCGTGGGCGTCGGGTACACAGGATCGCGCGTTGGGATTCGACGAGCTCGGTCTGTACGAACAGATTGCCGAAGCCCGGCTGGGTCATGTCGGACGCCTGTGACGCCAGCACCACTTCAGCGTAGCTGGTGATCTCGATCGTGCGCGGCATGCGCGACCCGTTGGTCAGGCGGATCCGGCGCAGCTCGATATCATCCTCCGGCGAGACCACGATCTCGGTATAAGTCTCGATGTCGTGATCCCGACGCCGGTATTCAGCGCGCCCTTCGGAGAACATCGCCTCATAGGCCGTCGCCGGCGCCCGGGTCGGCTGATGGGTGGCCGACCAGACCGCGCCGCTGTCGACATCCCGAAGATAGACAAAGGTGCCCCAGTCATCGCGCGTGACGTCCTCGCGCCAGCGGCTGATGGCCAGATCCTTCCAGCGGCTGTAGCCGCCGCCGGCATTGGTCATCATCACCTGATACCGACCATTGGACAGCAACTGCACCTCCGGGGTCGGTGTATGTGCGCCGATCGGCAGACACAGTGGCACAGCCGCTACTTCATCAAGCACGCTCTGGCGCGCCAGTTGCCCGACGTGGGTATGCACGATCGGCGTCTTGGGACTACGCTCCTGCAGCAGCAGCAGAGTCGCCTGGCACAGCGGATCGGATGCGAAACGTTGCTGCATGCGAGGGCCCAGCAGCAGCGAACCCAGCGCCAGCAGACTCATGCCCTGGTGATGCGCCATGAACGAGCGCACCACCACGCTCGATTGGCTAGCGAGCAATCGGGTGGGCGTGTAATCAATAGCCTCGTAGAAACCGTAGCGGCCTTCCAGACCGTCGTCCGCCAGTCGTTGCAGGTTGGCACAGGCCGCCTCGGGCGCGATCAGCAACGCCAGCGCCGAGGCATAAGGTGCTACCACCGCGTCCTCGGCGAGGCCGGGCTTGAGGCCGAGACCCGGCACGCCAAAGGCCTGATAACGATAGTTCTGGCTGGCATCGAGGCTGCCATAGCCGGACTCCGAGACCCCCCAGGGCATCGCGCGCTGCTTGCCGTAGGCGATCTGTCGCGACACGGCGGCGCGATAGGTCTGGTCGAGCAGCGTGCCGTCATAGGAGGGCATGGCGAGCAGCGGCATCAGATACTCGAACATCGAGCCGGTCCAGGACAGCAGCACGCGTGACCCGGCGGCAGTCGTCAACAGACGGCCCAGCGCGAACCAGGCCTCCTGCGGTAGCTGCCCCTGCGCAATCGCTACGAAACAACACAATCGGGACTCGGAGGCCAATAGATCGTAGACGCTGGCATCACAGCGGAAATCGTCGACGTTATAGCCGATCGCCAGCAGGTGACGTGTGTGATCGTAAAGAAACGCATAGTTCATGCTGGCGAAGGCGCCCGCTTGCCCGGCCAGCAGCCCGCAGCGATCGATACGCGCGTTCGCGCGCTGTCCCGCGGTGACGATGGCCCCCCGCAGATCGTGCAGCCACACCCACGCATCGTAGTCCGCCGGCGAACAGAGGTTGATACGCGCATCGACCCGGGCGACCAGCTCGACACTGCTCGCGGTGAGCGCCCGGAGCGTGTAGATCGCATCCAGATCGAGGAAGCCTTGCAGAGGCCCCGGGGGCTCGGGCAGGCCCAGCCACGGCGCAAAGCGATCGAGCTCCGCGAGCGCAGCACGGGTTTGTCGCAGCAGCGCCGCCAGCGTCGCCCGCGTCGCCTCGGGCACCGCGCCGTCCAGGCGATCTTCCAGATCGATGGCCGCCTTGCTCAGCGGGTTCAGCCGGTCCCAGATGCCGGACAGCGTGGTCGGCCAGGCGCGTCCGGTGGGTGCCAGCAGGGCATCCAGCCAGGCGACGTCGTCCTGCAGTGATTCCGGCGCGGCCTGTACCAGCATCGCGAGCGTATCTGCCAGTCCCTCCAACAGGCGCGGCTCGACAACCGGCTCATCGGGCAGCGCTTCCAGAGCCGCGCGCAACGTGAGCAGATGGCCGGCGAGATTGCCGCTGTCGACCGATGACACATAACGCGGCGGCAACGGCTGTAGCGACTGGGTGTCGTACCAGTTGTAGAAATGGCCCTGGTAACGCTCCAGTTGGTTCATCGTGGCGAAGGTATCGGCAGTGCGATCGAGCAGCGTGCCCGCGGTGATATAACCAAAATCGCGGGCCGCCAGATTAGCCAGCAGCGCCAGCCCGATGTTGGTCGGCGAGGTACGGTGGGCGATCACGGGCCCCGGCTCCTCCTGAAAATTGTCGGGCGGTAGCCAATGGTCTTCGGCAGTCACGAAGTGCTCGAAGAACATCCAGCTGTTGCGGGCCGTGCGGCGCAGGAACAGCGTTTGCTCATCACTCAGGTGCGGATCGGCCCGTCGAAGCGGCTGACTGACCCACCAGGCCAGCGCCGGACCCAACAACCACAGCAGCAGTACCGGCGCCGCCGCGAACCCGGCCCACGGCTGGAACAGCACGATGCCGGATGCTGCAATCACGCTCACGGCCGGGCCAGCCCACATCACGCGATAGGTCGTCCGGACATCGGGCAAGTGGTCGTCATCCGGCCCACCCGAGACCCGCCATTCCAATAGACCACGGCCGCTGATCAGCATCCGCCAGAGGCTGCGCGCAATGGCGTCGAGACTGAAAAACGCCTCATACGGCAGACAGGCAATCGTGAAACCGGCCTGGGCAAAACTATGTCGTGCCACCATCAGCACAGCAGCCAGATGCTGGCGCCACGGGATGTCCTCGGGACGGCGCACCGCCGCGACAACACTGATCAACGCCGTCGGCAATAGCAGGATCCCCAGCACCGCCAACGTCCAGGCCGCCGTCTGCGGCACCCACCACCAGCCGAACACCAGCAACGCCACCAGGGCTGCCGGCACCACACTGCGACGCAGGTTGTCGGCGATCTTCCAGCGCGACAAGGACGGCAACAGGTTGCGCTGGAAGCCGTGATCGGCGCGCGGCACCCAGGGCATCAGCCACTGCAGGATCTGCCAGTCCCCGCGAATCCAGCGCGCCCGCCGGCCGACATCCGCGGCATAGCGCGTCGGATAGGCTTCGTACAAGTGCACGTCGCTGATCAATCCGGAGCGGGCGTGACACCCTTCCAGCAGATCATGGCTGAGAATGCGGTTATCCGGAAAACGGCCCTTGAGCGTGGTCTCGAAGGCATCGACATCGTAGATGCCCTTGCCGATGAACGAGCCCTCGCCGAACAGATCCTGATACACATCCGAGGCCGAGCGCGTATACGGATCGATGCCCGGTTCGCTGCCGAACAGAGCGCCATAGTGGGAACGACTCGTGGCCGACAGGCTTGCTGCCATGCGCGGTTGCAGGATTCCGTAGCCAGCACGGACACGTTGCCGGCCCTCGTCATAGCGCGGGCGGTTGAGCGGATGCGCCATAGTGCCGACCAGTTCGCGCGCCGCATCGCGCGGCAGCTGGGTATCGGTATCCAGCGTAATCACGTACTGCACCGCGGTCAGCGTGTCGACGTCGCCCGTCACGCAGGAAAACGCCTGCCAGCCCTGCCCTCTAAGCGCCGCATTCAGATCGGCCAGCTTGCCGCGCTTGCGTTCGCGCCCCATCCAGCACTGCTCTGCGTCGTTCCAGACACGCGGCCGGTGAAACAGGAAAAAACGGTCGCAACCCATGCCCGGGTATTTGGCGTTGAGCGTCTCGATGCCGACCCGCGCCTGTTCCAGCAGAGCAGAGTCCTCCGGCGCGGTCTCGACATCAGCATCTTTCGAATCGGTGAGCAGTGCGAAATGCACCACGGCGTCGCGGTTGCCGAGAAAACGAACCTCCAACGCCTCAAGCAGCGACTCCACCCCTTCGCTGTTGCCGAGCATGCTCGGCACCACCACCAGAGTGCGCAGCGATTGCGGCAACCCGGCCGAGAAATCCATCCGCGGCAACCGCTTGGGCATGATCATCGCCGTCGCCGACCAGTTGGACACGGCCGAGGCGAGCTGGCTTGTAGCCAGCAGCGCGATCAAGCCGAGCAACACCAGCAGCCACCCCATCGGCCGACCGTTGTCAGCCAGCGCCAGCAGGCCAGCGCTGAAGATGAGCGTCATCAAGGCGATCGAGCCGAGATACAGCGGTACGCGGGCGCGGCCGACATGGCGGCCCACGCGCGCCAGCAGCGTCTGTCGAGCCTCAATTGCATCTTCCAATTGATCGATGCCGGCGTCGACCAGATAAAAACCGATATGGCGGATCGGCGCATCGTGATTCGCGCCATTGCCGGCATTCTCGGCCAGTCGGATCGCCGAGCGCGCAACCTCGCTCTCGGAAAGGTCGCTGCGCTTGGCCAGCCGATCAACCACCTGTCGATAAAGATCCCGGGTCGCGAAATCCATAGCCGCGTAGCAGTCGGCCGGGTCCGTGAGCAGGATCCGCTCGACCACGCTGTGGGTCTCGACGAAGGTGCGCCAGTCCTCGGCCCCCAGAAAACGCAGGCTGGTAATGGTATTGCTGATCGAGACCTGGTCGCCGGCCCGCTGCTGGTTCTCTGTGCTCACGAGCCGGTCGATGGTCTCGCTCGATTCAGCCAGGCGCTGTGCAACCCAGGTCAGCGGCAGCGCGAGTGCCGGCCCGTGGCCCTGCAGACAACGCACGAGTTCAGCCACGAACGGGCTGGTCATGGGCGGGTTCGAGCGCGCCATGTCGGCGATCACCAGAACCAGGCTCTTCGGATCTTTCTCGGCAATCGCCATCATCTGGTCGGCCCAGGCCTGGGCCTGGTTCAGTTGCAGGCGCGCAGCGCTGGTGCGGGCCGCGACGCGACGCAGATTCTCGATCAACGCAAGGCGCAACATGATCGGAATCGCCCACAGCTCACCGAGCGTGAGCGCCGTAACCGTCTGGTAGGCCGCCAGGAAGCCGCTGAGCAGTTCAGAATCTACCCGGCCATCCCCATGAGCGATGACCTCGAGCGCGAGATCGTAAACCCGCGGCAGCCCCTTGGAAGGACCGTTCGCCAGGCGCGGCAGTTCGCGGCTGTAATCACGCGGCAGATGCCGACGAGCGATACGGATCTGTTCCTCGATCAGGTACAGATTGTCGAGCATCCATTCACCGGCCGGCGCGATCCGCAGCCGTGAAGCCGTCGCTGTAGTGAGCACGCGGCAGGTCGCGATCAGCACCCGCTCGTTGTCGTCCAACCGCCTCAGCAAAGGGTCGATCAGCCGCCCATTGCCCAATACATGCAACCCGGCCAGCGCTTGGCCGTGCCGGGCCATCTGCTCAACACTGAACAACTCCGCGTGCAATGGCGTGGCATCTACATCCGCATCTTCGCTAGCCACACCGCGGCCGCGCATAACACCGGCCACTCTGGACAAGGTCTTGAGCTTGAATGGGCGGCCGCGAATCATTCTATCCGCCTGACAACAAGCGCATAGTGCTTATGAATAACAGCACAACACCCGTTACCCTGCTTGCTTCGCTGGCACGCTTTGCGGTCATCCATAGCCATCATCCGTGTTGTGTTGCCAAACCCGAGGCGACTCCCGCCCCGCACCGAATTAGGTACGGACCATCGGCGCTGGACAAGTTATCTACCACTGCTCGACGCGTGTCGGGCCTGTTGTCACCTCATCACGATGGCGCCTTGCAGCAGCCCGCTTGCGAGTTCGTCAGCAGCAGCAGCCAATCGCCGACCGGGACCGCCTGTGAGGCCATGAATACACGCCGGCACAAACTCAATCTGTCTGCCAACGCACATACGATCGAGAGTCTTGGCTCGGCGGCCATGGAACGGAGAGGTTATGTGATGCGTCAGCGGATGGAGTCGCGCCTGGACATCCTCGCGATCGGGCTTGTCCCTCGCCGTTACAGCTGACCGTCTCGACCTCAGGTTTCAGCGACCCTATCCTTCTGAGTAGCCCTGGGATGGGTTCTACGCCGTTTCCGCGGACGGTTGAGAAAAGGTTAACGGATACTTCTGGTCCTCAGCCGCCATCCGTTTTCGGATACGCGGATTATGGAAGCGCTCGATGTAATCGAAGACATCAGTTCGAGCTTCGGCCAACGTCTGGTAACGGCGCCGGTTCACGCGCTCTCGCTTGAGCATGCCGAAGAAGCCTTCGGCCGCGGCATTGTCACCGCAGTGGCCGACCGCGCTCATGCTGCAGATCAGGTGGTGGCCGCGTAGAAAGCGTTGGTAGTCGTCGCTCGTAAATTGCGTACCGCGGACGCCCTTCTAAGAGTCAAGCGGTAATTTGTGCCTGATTGATTGCCTGATTGCGATCCCGCAGCAACCGATAGACCTCGCGGGCGATATAGCGCTTCAAGCATCGGATGGCTTCGAGCTTGGAGTGGCCTTCGGCGATGCGTTTGTCGACATAGACGCGTGTGCGCTCCTCGGTTCTTAGTCGTCCGATGGCGATGATATGCAAGGCGCTGTTGGCCGCCCGGTCGCCGCCGCGATTGAGCCGATGCCGATGCGTTTTGCCCGATGATGCGGGGATAGGACTCACGCCGCATAGGGCTGCGAAGCTCGCCTCAGAGCGGAGTCGTTCCGGATTGTCGCCGGCCGTGATCAGCAGCTGAGACGCGGAGTTGTAGCCGATCGCCCGGCGGGCGATCAGATCGGGCGCCAGTTCATCGACGAGCATCTTGATCATGGCATCGTAGTCGGCGATCTCGTCATCCAGCTCGATATACCGGCGGGCCAGTGATTTCAGCGTGATCCGGTAGGCTGTGGTGACGTCTCGGTAGCCCGTCAGATCGGGGCGCCAGGCGGCCAGCGTCCGGATCAGCCGCATCCGCGTCATGTGCCGTATCAACTCTCGCAGTTCGTCCGGCGCACTGACGATGTTCATCTGGATCATTTGAAGCGCCACACGGCGCGCTGAGATGGCTGTCTTGCGGCCCGTTCTGAGGACCCGTATAGACTCGATCATGCCATCGCGTGTCTTCGGCGTGACGGTGCGTATGCCGGCAAATGCCGCATGAGCAGCACTCTCGGCATCAATCGTATCGTTCTTGCCGCGCTTGCGCCGATCGGTCTTGTCGGGCGTCGTGACCTCGAGCACGTCGAGCCCGGCCTGGTTGAGATAACGGAGCAGACCGGCGCCATAGGAACCGGTCGATTCCACGCCAATACGCTCGACTGATCCGAACGTGCGCATCCAGCGCACCATCTGCTTGTAACCGTGCCGTGTGGCGGCAAAGAAGCCGCTGTCCAGCACGCGATCATGGGCATCGACCACGGCGGCCACATGCTGTTCCTTATGTGTATCGACGCCGCCTACAATAGGCTGGTCGTCCGTGACAGACTTGTTCATGGCGTGCTCCGGTTGAACGCGAAACGCAAGGACATGGCTTCACTTCAACCGGTCGCCTGGACAAGACAGTAACGGGACAGTGCTCAGGCCCTTCTCGGGTCACATGCGTCGGCGAGGCGAAGCCTCACCGCAAAGCATCCCCGGATGACCGACAGGTCCGTGGAAAGACACGACAGGTCGATCAGAGTGCGGGTCAGGTCATCCGGGGACCCTTACGGCATCCGATTGTCCAGAATCGGTCGATCGCTGTGCGAGTCAAGCCATCTGGAGAAATCGGATAGCTGTATTCTTACTATCCGAGTGCAACACGACCGGCTCGTCGTACGCCTCACGCTGCCAGAGCGCCATCAACACGGCCTTGAGTACGAGATCCCGGGTCTGGCGGGTGCTCATCGACCAGCCGACCACGGCCTTGTTATAGAGGTCGACGACGACGCACAGGTATAACCAGGCTTCGGCGGTACGAATATAGGTGATGTCGGTTACCCATTTCGTGTTGGGTTCCAGCGCGACGAAGTCGCGCTCGAGGTGGTTGCGGACATGAGCCGGACGAACGCCGGAAGGCTTGGCCCGACAACGCCGCCGTTGCGGGATGCCTTGCAGTCCCTGGATCGCCATGAGCCGGGCCACCCGATTGCGACTGACAGTCTCGCCTTCGAACTGCAGCGTTTCGGTGATCCGCGGGGCGCCGTACACACCGTCGCTGTCGCGATGCAGCGTGTGAATCTTCTCGGTCAGCCGGGCGTTGGCACGAGCCCGAGCACTGGGCGATCGGCTCGCCCAGGCATAAAAGCCACTGGTCGAGACTTTCAGGCAACGGCACATCAGCTGGACGGGATAATCAGAGCGACAACGTTGGATCGTCGCGTACCTCACGACGATTCCTTGGCGAAGTACGTTGCCGCGTCGCGCAAAAAATCGCGTTCCTTCTTGACCTGTGCGAGTTCGCGTTTAAGGCGGGCCAGCTCCTGATCACGCGGCGTGCCGGTGCCCTGAAAGCTCGGCTTCGGCGAGCGCCGGGTCTCGCGGCACCAACGGTTGAGCATCGTCGGGCTCAGTCCGAGATCGCGGGCGACCGTGCTCGCGCTGCTTGATGACGATCGCACCAGTTCGACGGCTTCGGCCTTGAATTCGGCGCTGTACTTCTTGCGTGGCATAAACACTCCTTGTTCGGCCCCATGATGAGCCTTCTTTGAAGTGCCCGCATTAACGGGGGAGAACCCGTCACCTTCTGTTTGCGTTGAGGCGACAACTACGTTGACTGATAGGGACCCGCAAGGGTTATGTGCATCGCATTTTTTAGTTTCACGGCGCGCCGCTTCGATACCGCGAGTGGAATACACCATGGGAGGCGGCTCAGTGCCTACGGTTTAAGTGGCGCGTACCCGCCAGCCAGGCGAGTCAGTACGCCGATGAGTTGCGGGCCGTCCTTTGAAACTGAACACACAGCAACGAACGAACCTAATCTACTGCTGGGCCGCCGGCGTCTTCACTTTTTTACTGATGATTTCTTTGCGAACATCCGACTGAAACTTTTGTTTCTTATTCAATTCATAAATAAATAGAATCATAACGATACCGGATACGATTATAAAAAACGCCGAAATGCAAACAAAAAACCCGCTAGTTTTCGAACATTGCAAATTATGCCAGTAGACCCAAGCGACAGTCACTGTGAACCAAACTGGAATAAAGAGCAGAACAAAGTATGCCGGGAAGCGATTAGCGACTAATTTTCTGGCGAGATTTTTTTGTGTAACCCCGTCTTTTTTTGCAGAGTCCTCATCAGTTACCCATCTCGCAACAACCTTCCTGATATAGCCGACACTTTTCTCAGATTCGTCATAGACCTTTGACCACGCGCCAATGATACCAGTAATACGCTCCTTATTGCTTTTGATTTCTTTAAATATTCTATTTTTATTTTTATTTTCATATCCGGCACCAGTTAAATCCAGATCCTTGTAATGGTCCGCTATAATGCCGGCGCGTAATTCCACTTCTTCCATGCATTGGTAAAAATACCGAACCGCTGGAATTTCACCTCCCCATAGAGCTAAGCGCAGCGGTCCTTGGAGACTGGGATATACCAAATGATTTTCGCGCGCAATTAAAAGCGTTTCGTAGTTCCGCGTCTTATTTTTATTTTTCTCGACCCATTGATCCAAGTGCTCCGCTGCTAATTGGGCACCGAGCCAGCGCCCATCAATGTCCGCCTTTAATAACCTGACGCAATGATATCGAGATAGGCTATATGTAAAAATATTTTGAAGGAGCCACAAGACGATACCTCCTAGCAGGATCGCTTGTAGCCGCTCCCCGTTTCCTCCTGGCGACGATCTTTCGCAATCGCATGCCGAATACGTAGCTACAAAAAATAGAACGAGTAAGCCGGCGAATATGGCTAACGTATATACATAGCTTCGCCATGCAATCAGTCTTTTAACCCAATGAAATTTTTTATTTTTTTCGATTGCATTCATGGATTACACCCTAGTCTTAGTAACTATACTCGGGCCAAACCAGCTAGAAATGTATCAGGCAAATGGACAGACAGAGAAGATAGGAAAGATTTCTCTGTAAAACTATACTGCTCAAACTTCTCGGCTCTTAACCTTGCGGATTGCTATGCTTCGTGTCTCAAGCGAGGCAATGGAACTTGTCCTCGATAGCTCGATAGCTCGATAGCGAATAAATGGGTCTATCTTCGAGTTATTACTGAACTGGACCCCATCCGTTGGACAGCCCGCAGGAATTTCTAAGTGATGACCTGCCGGGTTAGTCCGCCTGCGGTAGCGGCTGTCTGTTGAAGTACACCTGATCGGGCGTGGCCCGATCAAGACTCTGGTGATGGCGCTCGGCATTGTAGAAGGCGAAGTAGTCGGCCAGACCGGCCCGCGCGTCGCGCCCGCTGTCATAGGCCTTCAGATAGACCTCTTCATACTTCACGCTACGCCAGAGCCGCTCGATAAAGACGTTGTCCATCCAGCGCCCGCGACCATCCATGCTGATGGCGATCTCATGGTCTTGGAGGACGCCGGTGAAGGCTGTGCCGGTGAACTGGCTGCCTTGATCCGTATTGAAAATCTCAGGTGGCCCATAGCGCGCCAGGGCGCGCTGTAGCGCATCGACGCAGAAGCTGTCGTCGAGCGTGTTCGAGACCTGCCAGGCCAGGACCTTGCGCGAGTACCAGTCCATGACGGCGACGAGATATAAAAAGCCTCGAGCCATCGACAAGTACGTGATGTCGCTCGTCCAGACCTGATTCGGCCGGTCGATGGCGAGTCCGCGCAGGCGATACGGATAAATGCGGTGCCCGGGCGCCGGTTGTGACAAGCGCGGCTTCGGATACAGGGCCGTGATGCCCATCGTTCGCATCAGGCGCTGTATGCGCTTTCGATTGATCGCCAGGCCGTCTTCTTCGGCCAGTGCATCCGCGATGCGTCGGCTGCCCAGAAAAGGCCGCTCAAGATGCAGCGCGTCGATGCGCTGCATCAGTGTGTGATCCGCGCCGGAGATCGATCGACGCCGATCATAGACGGTCGAACGGGCGACGCCGAGTATCGCGCATTGGCGTGTGACGGGGAGATCATGGCCGCGATCGATCATGGCCCGCCGCGCTTCGGGTCGAAGCGCGCGAGCCCGCGCTCCAAAAAATCGTTCTCCATCGACAACTCGCCGATCTTGGCGTGCAAGGCGTCGATCTGAGCCTGACTGTCCGAGGCCGACGGGCCCTTATCGAACGTGTCGGACGCGCCTTCGACCAGCTGGCGCTTCCACTGCGTGATCTGGTTCGGATGCACATCAAACTGCTGGGCCAGCTCGGCGAGCGTCCGATCGCCTTGAACGGCAGCCAGTGCCACCTTGGCCTTGAAGGCCGATGAGTGATTGCGGCGTTTGCGTCGCATAAATGCTCCTTGGCCCTGTCCGGCCATTGTGGAGCAGATCATCACTTAGCGCTCTGTCCGAATTCCGGGGTCCAGCTCACTCCCAGCCACTCGTACGGCCCGTGCAGTACTTCAGCCACCGAATCGAGACCAAACAGCGCTGCGATAGCATCCAGA